>NZ_PFKO01000219.1:971-8910 GCF_002784285.1 Candidatus Infernicultor aquiphilus | reverse complement strand
AGAGAAGATGTTAATGAGGGAACGAAGGATACTCAACTAATAAATTCTCCTTAAGATGGGACTGACTGGTAATATATAAAAATCAAGGAGAAAAATAATGAAAAAATTAGCATTAGTATTAGTATTAGTTTTTGTTTTCGCTCTTCCTGTATTCGCTAATCCTTTTGTAGATGTTCCTCTAAATCATTGGGCTTATGATTCAGTACAGAGTTTAGCGGCAAAAGGTGTCATCGTTGGTTATCCTGACGGTACTTTTGGTGGCGGAAAAACTATGACTCGTTATGAATTTGCCGAAGCAGTAGCTAAAGCTTTAGCTTATGTAGAAGCTAAAGGTTATGCTTCTGCTGATGATGTAGCAGTATTAGAGAAATTAGCTATTGAATTTGCTGATGAATTAGCCAGCTTAGGAGTAACTGTAGCTGATTTAGAGGCTGCTGTAGGTGCAAACAGTGCAGCAATCGCTGTATTAGAAGGAAAAGTAGCCAAACTGGAAAAATTCTTTGAACCAGTTAAGATCACCGGTTCATTTAAGGCAACTTATAAATTACCCAGCGATACTAATATAGCAACTTTGAGTGATGAAACAAAATTTAATATTGTTGCTACAATTAATGAAAAGACTACTGCTGGTGTTACCGTAAAAATTACCGATACTCTTACCGGTGCACCTCTTGCTACAGCTGTTACCTGGGATGACTTCTTTATTGATTACCAGGGCGATAAGGCACAATTAAAAGTTGGAGATGTTAAACCAGCTACTATCGCATTAGGGCTGATATATAATGCCGCTGATTTTGAAGGTGCTTTAATGACCTGGGATTGGCTGGATGGAGAATGGACCGGATTTACCAGAGTAGATGATTTCTACACTGCAAATACTGATTTTGGTCTTTTAGGTGTTACAGCTTCTTTCGACAAGTTAGCTGGTATCTATGTTGGTGGTGCAGATTTATACTATGACATTAATGATGATACCAATATAGCAGTTGAAGGTGCTTATCAAAGTACAGGTGATTTTGCAGGTGCTGCTGCCTTTGCAACTAAGATTGGAGATTTAAGCTTACAGTTAGATGGTCATTATGTTACTGGTGGATTTGGGCCAACTATGATGAAGACGACAACTTTAGCTTTGAAGCCTACTTCGTATAGTTATGATTATGCTGCCGATAGATTAGGCGGTGAAGTAAAGGTTTCCTATCCACTTACTGATGCATTAGCAGGAAGTTTAACTTATACCAATGATAATACAATTGCTTTGGTTCCTGTGATTAGTCTAGGAGTTGCTGAATTAGTCTATACAGTTGATGCAAGTACTAAAGAAGCTGCAGATGTCAGTTTTGGATATGATTTATTAACTAATGGCTATGTTGCGTATGTTGGTTACAAAAATTATCCACTAACAGATGATTTGAAGGCGAGCGCCTCCTATCAATATGCGAGTCTTATTGCAGAACATACTGGAGTGCTTACTTTAAATTACACTTACTCAGAGGTATTAGGTGTACAATTAGACGGAAGGTATGATAGTGTTCCTGCTGCCGGCGCACCTGTATACAGTGCAGAGGTTGCTTTAACTCATGCTTTAGCTGAAAATACAAAACTAGTCGTAGGATATGAATACAATGATTGGGATGCGGATACTAAGCTTATAAACAAAAGAAATATCTTGAATAACGTCGGCACTTTAAAAGCAGAACTTTCAGTAAGTTTCTAATCTTAAAAGCTTAGTGGGATTCTACAAAATAACCCTCAGAAATTTTTCTGGGGGTTATTTTTTTGGGAAAATATTTGCGTAATTCAGAGAATAATACTATAATAAAACAATATTGCGTATCGCGTCACTAACGACTAAATTAATTGGCTAATTGGTAGATTGGCAAATTGGTCAATTAAAATAATCGATAGATTATTTTAAAAGGCAGGTGATCTTAATGTTATTCAAAAGGATATTTTCTTTTATATTAATAGTAGCTTTTTTATGGACTTCAGTTTTAGTCCAATTTTCTTGGGCGGTTGAGGCATCGCAAGCAAACGTACTTGAAGATTTATCTCAGCTGGAAATTGCTATTTATGGAGTAGCTACCGCAGAAAAATCTTTAGTTGAACGGGTAGAATATTTAGAAAAAGAATTAGTGGGTCGAACTCTACCGGGCACCATTACCAGCAGAGTAAAGCAATTAAAAGATTTTATAATTGCCGGAACCCCGGAAGATCCTTCGGTAATCTTTAAAATAAATGCCTCTCAATGGATATTAGAAGCAAAAATTACTTCCGAACCTTTAAGTATTAAAATAGAAAATTTAGAGAATGTGTTATTTGGTAAGACATCAACTGATGTTTTAGCTATGAAGGCGGAAAACATATTTTCTTTATGTTTTAAAGAAAGTAAACCCCAAGTGGAAGAAGTAATAGTCCCTGCTGGTACCCTGGTGCCGGTTAATTTTTTAAGTTCCTTGAGTTCCAAAGATAATAAAACTGGAGAAACCTTTAATTTTCAAATCACTGAAAATATATTTATAGATAATAAATTAATTATTCCCAACAATTCGGAGGGGGTAGGCGAAATAATTAAGGTAAAAAAAGCTACCTTTTTATCTCGATCAGGGAAATTAGAGTTAAAATTTAAGCCAATTTCAGCTTTAGACGGTACTTCTCTTAATTTAATCTTAGGGGAAGAAGCCCAAAAAGAAAATACCAGGATTGCTATAGCGGTAGGAGTAGGAATTGTAGGATTAATTATTTTAAGTAACCCGATCGGTTTAATCGCTGGCGCCTTAGTCCCCGGTAAAAATGTAAAGATAGAGCAAGGTACCCAGATATTTTTACAGGTTAAAGAAGATACTAAAGTGATAGCCTTGGTACAATGAATTCGTATCTCGTATCGAGTATCGCGTGAAGAAGACAGAAACCAGAAGAAGTAGGGGCGTATGCAATACGCCCTCATATGCTATTTTAATATTCCATAATTGTAAAAGTAGAGTTATCAGGAGATACCTGAACATCTTGAGAAATCCTATAAGAAAAAACCCAATCTTTTACATAAAGATACGCTTCCTGTAAACTAACTTTGGTATCCAGATTGTTATCTGCCGGGTAATTACCAGAATAACCACAACCCTCACACAGAGCCATAGTGAATACTCCAAAAGGATTCCCCTGCTGAGGTATTATTTCCCAACATAGCTGGTAGTAATGACAGGAAGTTAAAACTTTATATTGATTGGTGGTAAGCAGCCCTTTGGTCTGTGCTTGGGAAAAGATATTAATAATATCATTATTAAAAGATTCCAATTCTTCTTTTGAAGTGATTGTTTCGCCCATTGACTTTCCGACAAACCCGCCGGAATAACAGGAATCAAGAAAGACTACTTTGGTGCCGGGTATTGCGCTTAAAGCACTTTCTAATTCATTTACACTGATGGCTGAACTGGCAAAAGAGGTCAAATCAGCAGGGCAGATATAAGAAGTATTTCCCACTATAACACCATGGCCGCTAAAATAAAAATAAGAGATATCGTTACTGTCTGCACCCGAAAAAGCAGAGGAAATACTCTGCAAAATATTTGATTTTGTTGCCTGCCAATCTTTCAGATAACTGATATCGGAAAAAAATGTATTTGATGTGCCAAATCTACATTGTTGTAAAATTTGACGTATTCTATCTACATCATAAGGAGGAGCAGATAAATCATTATCACTTCCTTGAATATAATCTCCGACTCCTACGCAGAGAGCCCGGTATACTACTTCATTTTGAGTGGCTGTCCCGACTGTAATTTCTGCTGATGTGCTTTTGGTGACTCCGTTTTTAGTATAAGATATTATAATAGTAGCAGAACCATCAGATACAGCCGTAACGGTACCGCTGTAACTTACGGCAGCACAATCAGGGTTACTTGAACTGTAAATACAGGCAGTAAGGTTTACATTCGCCGAGCTTGAGTCAGAATAGTAGGCAGTAACTGAATAGAAGGTTTGTGATTCCCCTACTGCAAGATTTATGGTAGTGGGGGAGACACTAATTCCGGTTAAAATAATTTTTGGAGCTGGCGGAATTATCGGGGTTAAAGTAATATTTAAATTAATAGTCTGGTTTGCTATAACATTAATTATACAGGAATAGCTTAGATAATCTGCGAGAGCTAAAGTAAAAACATGGCTTCCAGCAGAAACATAGGTTAAAGTAGAAGGAGTAAAATAGCCTGTATCCATACCATCTAAAAAGATTTTAGACCTCGGGGGATTGGTGGTTATTTCAATAGAACCAAAAGTATAAACAGCGGGGTAATAATACAGGCAGCCAGAGGTTAAAAGTAAAACAGTTATTATGAGAATAAATAGTAGTAAATATTTCTTTTTTTCTAACATAATATAAATTCCCTATGCTATTCTATTTTTTGTTTTAATAATTAAAATATACCTGAATATTTACATAATTTGAGCCGGTGTGTATGTTTTGAGTTTTTTGGCCAGAATACCAGCCGTCAATATCTTCTGCATAAAAAGTATGGTAGCCAGTTGTAATGAGATAAAAAGTTGCTTGCCCAAAATAATCAGTTGTTCCTAAAAAGTTAGAATAGCTATCCATATAAATATGATGAGCCCAATTACTATTAGTAATTTTGATGTAGACCGTACCTGTTTGACCGGTATCTGGTATGATTATCAAACATCCAGCAAATAATCCTAAGGTCAAAATTAAACTTATAATTAGAATACTCTTCTTAAATAATGTAGATTTCTTCATCATGTTTCACCTCTATTTTATGTTATATATAGGAAAGAAATGGGGACGGTTCTATTTTTTTTATTTTTTATTTCTCAAATGAAATGAAAATAGAACCGCTCCCCATTTCCTATTTAAATTAACAAAACATTATTTTATCTTAAAAAGTAGCTTATTACCAATAGGTAAAAATTACGATATTATTGCCTGATTGTAGTACTTTTATTTCCTGATGACTATAATTACCAGAGTTGTCTACAATTTGGACATAAGCTACTGTCCCTGCGGTAAGTCCCTGTACGATTGCTGACCCATTAAAGTCAATCCATTGACCGGTAGATGCCCCATTTATCCATACATAACCATAACACCAATAATTTTGCGAATACACGGTTAAAGTACAAGTTGCTGGCGGTATAATGATTGGTGGAGCAGTCGGTGCACAACCAGCAGAAAGTATTCCAAGTACCAGAATTAAGATTATTCCTAAAGAAACTTTTTTAAAAAACTTGTTTTTCATTTTTTATTCTCCTTTATAAAATATTTTTCACTGCAAGAGAAAAATAGTCAATAATCTAATTCATTTGAAAAATAAAGATTATAGTTTAATGCAAACGGTTTTAAAACACCTCCTTATTAAATTATTGTAATCAATATTAAGACATTCTGAGTAAAAAAATACTATTTTTATATTGATTATTTATATTATTATATCCTAAATACAACAAGAAGTATAAAAAATCCTTCTTTTTTTAAAATAGTTTTAAATATTTTTTTATTATTTTCTTTACGCAATACTCGATACGATATACGCGATACGAACAATAAAGTTTTAGACTTTAGACTTATAATATGTTATATTATTTAATATCATTTGAAAATGAGATAAAAAATTTTAGCTAGTAACTTGGTGACAATAAGTAGGGATATGCAAAGTCAGAAGACAGAAGTCAGAGGACAGAAGCAAATAGTAATGTATAATATGTAGGGGCAGACCTTGTGTCTGTCCGTAATGAAGAATGGGTAGGGGTTTGATTTATCAAACCCGGTAAAAACGGGTCGAATAAATTCGACCCCTACATTAAAAGCAATACTTTATATGAAAAAATTTTGAATTAGGGTTTCTCGTTTTTTGCTTTAAGTTTTTAGATGGAAAAAGGGATTGCCACGCTTCGATAAATCGAAGCTCGCAATGACTATATACTAACGAATAATGACTAGTTTGATCGGTAGATTGGAAGATTGGAAGATTGGAAGATTAATTGAACCAACTAACCAAACAAAAAGGAGTAATAATTTGTGAAAAATAAATATGTTATAATTTTTTTCTTATTTATCTTATCAATCAGTCTGACTGGTTGTTTCTTATTTCCTCCCATTGATGAAACTCCCGAATGGACAGTAATGGTCTATCTTGATGCTGATAATAATTTAGAAAGTGCCGGTATTGATGATATTAATGAGATGGAAATGGTCGGTTCCACTTCGGAGGTAAATATTGTAGTTCAAATTGATCGGGTTCCTTATAGTGTGTTGGCTTCCAGTAATCAAGGTTATGCTGATGATACTTCTAATGGTAATTGGACTACTACTCGAAGATATTATATTACTCAAGATTTTGACCCTATTCTGATAAATTCCCCATTAAAAATTGATTTGGTGGAACTTAATATGGGTGACCCTCAAACTTTAGTCGATTTTGCCAGCTGGGCGGCAATTAATTATCCGGCTAAAAAATATTTGCTAGTAATCTGGAATCACGGAGGAGGATTTAGGTCTCTAAATCTGGCTAAAGATATTGCCTGGGATGATACCAACGGTGGAGATAAGATAACTATGCCCGAATTGGAAGATGCCCTCTCTATGATTAGCGCTCAAATAGGGAAAAATATTGATCTAGTGGGGATGGATGCCTGTTTAATGGCAATGACTGAGGTAGCCTATCAGATAAAAGATTATGCTGATATTCTGGTTACCTCAGAAGAGTCAGAGCCCGAGGGTGGTTGGCCCTATGATACTATTTTAAGTCAATTAACTTCTAATCCTTCTCTTACCCCTACCCAACTGGCTACTAATATCGTAGATGATTACATTTTTACTTATCCTACTACCTATGTCACTCAATCAGCTATTGATTTAAGTTATATGGATACTTTAACTGGTCAATTATCTAATTTAGCCTTTGGAATTATGAGTGATTTCTCTACTCCCAAATATCAATATATTCTTGCTGCTGCAAGCAGTCAGCATTATAGTGATTATGATTTTATTGATTTATACGATCTTTGTAATAATATTTTTGATCATTCTAATAGCCTGGAGATTAAAAATATGGCTATAATTATCCAACAAACCTTAAATTCTGCAGTAATAAAATCAGGTTACAGTGGAGTAGGCGTAAGTCGTTCTCGAGGACTTTCTATTTATTTCCCTTACTATTATTACGATAGTTATTATAATAATACTAATTTTGCTCAGGATACTTCTTGGAATGAAATGCTTTTATCTTTGGGACTTTAATGATATTATTATAATATGCTAAAAAAAAGATATTTATGGTTGATTTTAATAATAATTTTAGCCTTAACCCTTTCCTTATATTTTATCTATAATGGAAAAAATAAGAGTTCGGTTCAGACGAAAGAGGTGATAGAGGAAACCGAAGAAGATATAGTAGTACAAGAAGCTCCAGTTAAGATAGAGAAGGGCACCGTAGCAGGGATTAAGCAAGGCAAAAAGGAATGGGAGATAGAAGCGGATAAAATATCTTTAGGAGAAGACAGAAAAAAGACTATTTTTGAGCAGATTAATAGAGCTACTATTTTTAAAGAGAATAAACCTCATTTGCAGGTACAGCTTAACCAGTGCATTGCGGATATGGAAAGCAATAGTATGGAATTAATTGGTGATGTGGTTATTAAATCTGAGGAAGGGGATATCTTAAAAGGGGATAGATTTTTCTGGGATTCTAAAAACGAGAAATTAACCAGTATCGAACCAGTAGAAGTAATAGCAAAAGAAAACAGAATTATTGCTAACCAGTTTTCCACCGATATTGAATTGAATAATTTAGAATTTAACGGAAATGTAAATGTTACCATTAAATTGAAAGGAGCATTAAAAGTAAATGATAGACTATAAGAAAATTTACCTAACAAAAACTCTGCTGATATTTGGTATTATATTTTTAGTTATATTTTTGTTCTTTGGTGC
>NZ_PFKO01000219.1:247-772 GCF_002784285.1 Candidatus Infernicultor aquiphilus | reverse complement strand
GATATAAAATTAGTTCAAACCGATATTACTATTACCGGTGAGACTCTGGAGGCCTATCTTAATGATAAGCGATATATCTTTCAAGAGATAGTTAAACTAATCCAAGAAAGAAAAGATAAAGAGGAAAAAGAAGATAATATTATTTGGAACTGCAAAAAGCTGGAAATTTTTACTGACACCAGAAATTTAACTGCCACTGGAGAAGTAAAGATTTTAAAGAAAGATTATACTATCACCGCTGAGGAAGCAGTATATAATGATAAGGAGCAGAAAATAGACTTGACCGGCGGGAAAGTAAAAATTGAAGAACAAGACAGCAAAAGATGGATCAGCGGAGATAAAGCCGTCTTTTATATTGAAACTGAAAGATTAGAAGTACAAGGAAATGTCCAAAGCGGCATCAAATTAGACTAAGGTAAAAAAAAGTGCCAGGCACCTTTTTTTACCTTTTTTGTCATAGGAGGATTATAATGAGTAACTCAAAGATATCTAAAGCAATATTCAGTTGGTTAATCATATTTAGTA
>NZ_PFKO01000219.1:0-228 GCF_002784285.1 Candidatus Infernicultor aquiphilus | reverse complement strand
GTGTGCGCGCTGGCTCGATGGACCTGGGCCTGAACCCGGAGAAATTGATTATCAGTTAAAGATAACGGTTGAAGTAAAAGGAGAAATTAATACTTATGATGGGATATATTATATAGTATTAGATGCAGATAGCGAATCAATCGATGGACCGAGCGCAGATATAAATTCTTGGGATGATGAATATTATTATATTAGGTTAGAGAATGGCTTCTTTTATTTTGTAAAGGA
>NZ_PFKO01000100.1:0-1762 GCF_002784285.1 Candidatus Infernicultor aquiphilus | reverse complement strand
TTAAAAAAAAGATATTGTCATTGTTTTCTTAATTGGCATAATAATTGCTTTAATATATTATATAGGTATAGGTAAATATTAGTTAAAGCATAATATTAAAAATTTAAATTAGGAGGGTGTATCTTTTTATGATTAAAAATATAGTAAAAGGCATAACATTGTTTTTGGTTATATTTTTTATTTTTTCTGGTATAATATTTGGCGCAGAACCAACACCGCCAACAAAACCAAAAGAAATAGATCTTTCTCTGGCAGTTAATTTAGCCTTAACTGATAATTTAAATCTAAAGATAGCTAATTTAGACTTAGAAAATGCTCAAATAGATTACGAAAAAACTAAAGCAAGCAATCTACTGACTTCATCGCGGTATATACAATTGCAGGGAGACTTAGGCTTGCTGCAGGCCAAGGATAATTATACTCAAACCAGAAATCAGGTAATTGTTGATGTAGTGCAAAAATACCTTCAATTAAATCAAGCTAAAAAAAATATAATGGTTACAGATAAGAAAGTAGAATTGGAGAAAAAGTTATTAGAAGAAATAAAAGCTCAAGTTCAATCTGGGCACAAAGGAAATTTAGATCTTCTTCAACAAGAAAACCTATATCAAAATGCGGTCTTTAATTTAGAGAAAGCCAATGACGATTATGATCAGTCTTTTAAGGAATTTAAAGTAGAATTAGGAGTAGTTAATCAAGGCGAAGAAGAATTGGTTTTATCGGTAATAGATTCTCCTCAAGTGTGGGAAATAAGCGAAGAAGAAGCTTTAAAAAGGGCTATGGAGAATAGTTTTACTTTAGAATTAAGCAAACGTCAAATAGAATTAAACGAAGTTGACTTAGAAAGTGCGGAAGTAGCAGCAAGTCCGAAATTAGATTTGCAAAAGCTTAAAAATAATGTTGTCTTGGCTAATTTAAACTATGATAAAACTCAAAAAGAATTAAATAATTCAATTAGTAAACAATTTTATACTTATAAGCAGGCTATTAATAGTTTAGATTTAAGCAAGCAAAACTTAAATCAAGCTCAGGAAAATAATAGTATTATAGTGGAGCAGGTAAATGCCGGACTTAAAACTAAAAGTGATCTTTTATCAGCAGAAATAAATACATTGCAGGCCGAGTCCGATTTAGAATCAACTATTCTGAATTATTATATAAGTAAATTGACTTTACAACAATTAATGGGGCAGAAGATCGAAGAAGGAGAAATTAAATGAACCTAATCAGAAAAAATAATTCATTTTTTCTTCTAACTTTAATAATAATGATAAGTTTTATTTTCATAGGTTTGGAGATAAATATTCAAGCTGAGGAGATTTCTTTACCAGATGCTATTAACTGGGGGTTAGAACAGAATTCATCCCTTCGAGTAATCAAGGATGAAATAAAAACCATAGAAAGAAATTTAGCTTTAATTGATACGGAATATGCTCCGAAAATGTCCTTGCAGGCTAATCCCATCATTGCTGGAAATTCTACTAAGGGAGGAGATAGCACTAGTACTACTACTACTACTACTGATACCACTCCCAAAATCAGTTTAGAAACATCTAAAATATTTGCTAATGGATTAATGATTAACTCAAAAATTTCGGTACAAGAAGAAGGGATCTTTGATTTAGAAAATATTTCTGAAAATATCAATCGGACTATAAGTGCTTCAAAAACTATTTATCCTCTAGTTCCTATCTTACAAGCACAAGAAAAATATAAAGCTGCTAATGAATTGCTTAAAATTAATCAAAATTTACAATGGCAG
>NZ_PFKO01000267.1:0-1882 GCF_002784285.1 Candidatus Infernicultor aquiphilus | reverse complement strand
TATCTGATTTAAATTTACGTATACTCCTTCGTTTTTTAATTGCTTCTATTAATTCCACGGTCATCTACTCCTTTTCCTTTTTAGTTTTTTCATTTTCCCAGTTATATTTTTCTACTAAAAAATATTTCTTTTTAATTTTATCATATTATTTTATTAAAGCAATTATTAAAACCCAATTAAAATTTTACTGCTATTTAGGGGCACGATGCATCTTACCCACAGGAGAAATTAGGTAATAATATGGCGAGGGCACAATTCATTGTGCCCCTACAACATAATTATAATCAAAAAGTCATAATTTACTATAAAATTATCTGCAACGCACCATATATATAATCTTTTGAAATATTGATAAAAATTGTCCTAAAAACTTGACAAGAAACATTCGTTTACTTTATAATATAAACAGACCATAAATTATGCTAATACTAGTATAGGTATAGCGATTTATTATTTAAATTCTTTAAAGGAGGCTAAACATGTTTCGAAAAGATTCCCTTGCCCCAAATCATGAAAAGACTCTTCAGTTGATTCAAAAAAATATTAGAGAGAGAGGTTATCCGCCCACGGTTCGGGAAATCTGCAAAGCCGTAGGAGTAACTTCTTCTGCTACCGCCCATAAATATCTTACCATCTTAGAAAAGAAAGGTTATATCCACCGAGAAAAAGAAAAATCTCGGGCCATTCAAATTATACCCCAAACCAGGAAAGTGCCCGTAGTAGGAAGTGTAGCTGCAGGAAAGCCCCTGTGGGCAGCAAAAGACATTACTGAATTTATACCTATTCCGGAAGAACTTTCTGGTAGTGAAGGAAGCTTCATGGTAAAAGTTGAAGGTGATAGTATGATTGGCGATCATATCCTTGATGGTGATTATGTCCTGGTTAACCCTCAGCAAGATGCAGACAATGGAGATATTGTCATCGCTCTTTTAAACCAGGAAGAAGTTACCATAAAAAGGTTATACAAAAAGGACGATCAGGTTATTCTACAACCTTCTAATCCTCTTTATCAACCTATCAATACAAAAGACACTATTATCTTGGGTAAAGTTATCGGAATTTTAAGACGATTTAAGGGAGGGAAAAAATAGTAAAGATGCTATATATCGGCACTTCTGGTTTTAGTTATAAAGATTGGATAGGAACCTTCTATCCCGAAAATACCGAACCAAAAGAAATGATTAAGTTGTATGCCCAAAAATTTAAGGTTACCGAAATTAATTCTACTTACTACCGCATACCTCATCCAGCATCTTTTTATTATTTACAACAAAAAGTTCCTGCTGAGTTTAAATTTGCAGTAAAAGCTAACCAGGGAATGACTCATAGCCGAGAAGAAAATCCCACTATCTTTAAAGATTTTAAAGAATCTATAAAACCCTTGTCTGAGGCAGGTAAATTTGCCTGCGTGTTAGCTCAGTTCCCTTATTCTTTTTATAATACTACCTCCAATCGGGATTATCTTCTCCGCTTCAAAGAAAGAATGGAAGATGTAGCTCTGGTAGTAGAATTTAGAAATTCTTACTGGATAAATAATGAAATATTCAGAATTTTAAAAAACAACAATATAGGTTTTTGCTGTGTAGATCAGCCCCAAATTAAAGGTTTAATTCCTCCTCTAGCTGAAGCTACTTCTAACTTAGGTTATGTTAGATTTCACGGTCGGAACAAGGCCAATTGGTGGGAACATGAAAAAGCTTACCAAAGATACGATTATCTTTATACTGAAGAAGAATTAAAAGAATGGATTCCTAAAATAAAAAAGATTGCCGCAAAAACTACCGACCAATATATCTTCATGAATAATCATTATAAAGGTAAAGCAGTTAAAAATGCCTTGATGTTAATTAAACTTCTCCGAGAAGAAATAAAGGCTGGGGAA
>NZ_PFKO01000381.1:0-8936 GCF_002784285.1 Candidatus Infernicultor aquiphilus | reverse complement strand
ATAATTTATTTTGTTTAAAGCAATTTCTATCTTTTTTTATGAGAGAAAATTTTTTAATAATATAGTTGGATAGATATTTATTTATAAACATAATTTAAATTTATGATTTTATAAAGAATTTCTTCTCTGTCTATTATAAGATGATATTTATCAATTTATTTAATCAATATATAAGGTTGGTGTTTTGCAGTGCTTAATAAATATAGTCAAATAAAAGATTATTCCAAAATACCTGAATTGTGTCCAATTCCTAATTTGTTAGATATACAAAAAAAGTCTTTTGAAGAATTTTTACAGAGATTCACTCCACCTGATAAAAGAAAAAAACAAGGATTAGAAGAAGTTTTCTTAAATATTTTTCCTATTCAAGATTTTACCGGTAATCTTATTTTAGATTTTATTAGTTATTCACTAGGAGAATGTAAAGATTCTGATTATGGATGTTTGGAGAAAGGTGGAACGTATTCTGCTCCTTTAGAAGTAAAGATAAATTTAATTAGTAAGAAAACAGGTGAAATTAAGGAGCAAGATGTCTTTATGGGTGATTTACCCCTTATGACTGAAAATGGAAGCTTTATTATTAATGGAGCAGAAAGGGTAATCGTAAATCAATTAATAAGGTCTCCTGGAATTTATTTCGATGAAGAAAAAAATGAGAGTAGTAATATATTATTTAAGTTTAAAATTATACCTAATCGAGGATCTTGGTTAGAATTTGGGTTTGATTCTTCAAATATGATTTATGTTCGGATTGATAAAAGAAGGAAAATTCCAGCAACTACTCTATTGAGGGCATTAGGATATGAAACCAATGGAGAAATTATGGAGCTTTTTGATGAAGAAGAAATTATAAAAGCAACTTTAGAAAAAGATAATACAACTAACGAAAGAGAAGCTTTAATAGAAATATTTAGGAGATTAAGACCCAGTGAACCTCCCACTGAAAGAAATACCCGTCAATTAATTCATAGATTACTCTTTGATCCTAAAAGATATGATTTAGCCAAAGTCGGAAGATATAAGATAAATAGGAAATTAAGTTTCGGAGATCGAATATTAAATAAAACTGTTGCTCATGATATTTTTGATCCTGACAGTAAAAAAATAATTATAAAAGCAGAGGAGAGAATTAACCAGAAAGCATTTTCTATAATAATAAAAGCAGGAATTGAAAAGGTAAAAGTATTAAATTCCGAAAATGAAACAGTAACTATTTTTAACGAAAAAGACGAATCTTTAATGCCTATTATAGATAAACTAAGTGATGGAATTAATGAAAAGATCATAGATACGACTATTGTTGAAGATATAATTAATCAAGCAAGCGGAGAAATAATCTGTAAGGCAGGTAGCGAGTTAAATAGTGCATTACTGAATAAAATAAAAGAATATAAAGAAAAAATAAAAGTAAAAAAAGGCTATTCGTTAACCAAAGAGGATATTGTAGCTTCTTTAAGATATTTAGTTAATTTATATAGAGGAATTGGGTATATAGATGACATTGATCATTTAGGTAATAGAAGAGTAAAGACAGTTGGCGAGTTACTACAGGATCAATTTTATATTGGATTAACCAGAATGGAGAGAGTGATTCGAGAACGAATGACTATCCAACCTGATGTCTCTGCTATTACTCCTCAAGCCTTGATAAATGCGCGGCCCTTATTAGCTACTATTAGACAATTTTTTGGGAGTAGTCAGCTTTCTCAGTTTATGGATCAGACTAATCCTTTATCTGAAATTACCCACAAAAGAAGGCTATCTGCTCTAGGTCCAGGAGGTTTAACCAGAGAAAGAGCTGGCTTTGAAGTAAGAGATGTTCATCACACTCATTATGGAAGAATTTGTCCAATTGAAACTCCTGAAGGCCCTAATGTTGGATTGATTGGATCACTTTGTATTTATGCAAAGGTTAATGAATTAGGATTTATTGAAACACCCTATTTTCGAGTTATAGACGGAAAGGTAACTAATGAAATTGCATACCTCTCTGCTGACGAAGAAGATAAATATAAAATTGCTCAAATAAATATAAAAATAAATGAAGATAGTAAAATATCACAGGATAATGTTCCTTGCCGATTTAGGGGAGAAATTATTGAATGTTCTCCTCAAGATATTGATTTTATCGATGTCTCTCCAAAACAAATAGCCAGCATTTCAGCTAGTTTAATTCCTTTTTTAGAACATGATGATGCGAATAGGGCTCTAATGGGCACTAATATGCAAAGACAATCTGTACCTATAATAAGGACTGAAATTCCTTTAGTAGGAACAGGGATGGAGAATAAGGTAGCTATTGATTCAGGAGCGGTTGTTGTTTCTAAAGATGATGGAATGGTGGAAAAAGTAAGTGCGGATAAGATAATTATTAAGTGTTCCAATAATACTATTAAAGAATATTCATTAAAGAAGTTTGTACGTTCTAATCAAGGAACTTGTATAAATCAAATACCTATTGTAGAAAAAGGGGTAGTAGTTAAAAAAGGTGATATCATTGCCGATGGACCTTTAACTTCACAAGGATGTCTCTCTTTAGGGAGAAATATTTTAATAGCTTATATGCCTTGGGAAGGTTATAATTTTGAAGATGCTATTTTAATTAGTGATAAATTAGTTAGGGAAGATATATTTACCTCCATTCATATTAGTGAACATGAGTGTGCAGCACGAGATACCAAATTAGGACCAGAAGAAATAACTTGCGATATACCTAATATAGGGGAAGGTAATTTATCTAATTTAGATGAAAGTGGGATTGTCCGTATTGGAGCAGAGGTAGAATCGGGTGATATTTTAGTAGGAAAAGTAACTCCCAAAGGTGAAACTGATTTAGGACCTGAGGAGAGATTATTAAGAGCAATTTTTGGAGAAAAAGCTCGGGAAGTAAGAGATACTTCTCTTCGTGTTCCCCATGGTGAAAAGGGGAAAGTTATAGACGTGAAAGTGTTTTCAAGGGAAAATAATGATGAACTTTCTCCTCCCGGCGTAAATAAATTGGTAAAGGTTTTTATTGCTCAAAAAAGAAAGATTTCAGAAGGGGATAAGATTTCAGGAAGACATGGGAACAAGGGAGTCATTTCTAAAATTCTACCGGAAAATGATATGCCTTTTATGGCAGATGGTACTCCCATAGAGATAGTATTAAATCCTTTAGGGGTACCTTCTCGAATGAATGTAGGACAAATTTTAGAGGTTCATTTGGGTTGGGCGGCTAAGACTTTAGGGTTTAGAATTATTACTCCCATTTTTAATGGAGCAAAAGAAGAAGAAATTAAACAAGCTTTAATAGAAGCGAAATTACCTAAAGATGGTAAAGCTATTCTTTTTGATGGCAGAACAGGTAGACCATTCGACCAAAAAGTGACAGTAGGCTATAGTTATATTTTGAAGTTAAATCATTTAGTAGATGATAAAATCCATGCTCGATCTACTGGCCCCTATTCTTTAGTTACTCAACAACCCTTAGGAGGAAAAGCGCAATTTGGAGGACAAAGATTTGGAGAAATGGAAGTTTGGGCTTTAGAAGGCTATGGAGCTGCTTATAATCTTCAGGAAATGTTAACCGTAAAGTCAGATGATGTAACAGGAAGAATTAAAACTTACGAAGCTATTGTTAAGGGAGAGAATATCCCTGTACCCGGAATGCCAGAGTCATTTAAAGTTTTAATTAAAGAATTGCGTAGTTTAAATTTGGATGTAAAAGTTTTAGATTCTCAGAACAAAGAAGTAGAGATTAAAGAAGATATCGATTCAAAAGATGAAATTAATGAAAATTTAATGAAAGAAATAAATTAAAAACAGTGAATAGTGAATAGTATATAGTATATAGTAATAAAGACAGTAATAAGTAATATGTAATGAGTAATAAGTTGTAAGTATCAGATTTCAAGTTACAGATTATTAATTAAATTTAATAAACAAACTAACAAAATACTATATACTAACGACTATTCACTAACGACTAATTCGCATTTTATATTTAAAGCTAACGATTATTTACTAACGATTAAAATAGGGGGCAATTATATTGGGAATTTCGGGGAATTTTAAATCCATTAAAATCGGACTGGTCTCACCAGAGGAAATAAGAAAATGGTCTCATGGCGAAGTTAAAAAACCAGAAACTATAAATTATAGAACTTTAAAACCAGAGAAAGATGGTTTATTCTGTGAAAGAATATTTGGACCGGTTAAAGATTGGGAATGTAGTTGCGGAAAATATAAAAGAATAAGGTACAAAGGGGTAATTTGCGATAGATGCGGAGTCGAAATTACTAAATCTATCACCAGAAGGGAAAGAATGGGACATATTGAATTAGCCTCTCCTGTTTCCCATGTTTGGTATTTTAAAGCTATTCCCAGCCCATTATCTTTACTTTTGGATGTACCTCCTCGTAATTTAGAAAAGATTTTCTACTTTGCCCCAGACCGAAGGAGAGAACAGCTATTCGAAGTAGTTGAAAGCGATAATACTGGTTTAGAAAAAGGAGATATTATTTTAGATCTAGAATATCGTATTCACAAAAAATATAATGAAAAATTGAAAGCTGAGCCAGTTTATCATATTAATAAAATTAAAATATTTCCTCATAAAATAGGTGATTTAATTTTAGCTGAAGAGGATCAGGAACTACAGAAAAAGTTTGGCAAAGTATTTTATCAAAAAGAGTTATTATTCACTGTAGAAGAAGGAGAAATTAAAACAGAAGAAATAATTGAAGAAACAGTAGAAGAAAAAAAAGAAGTTAAAAAAGAGACTTTAGAAAATAAAGAAGCGAAATATCGAATTACTAAAATTGATGGTCTAATTTCTGAGAGTAATTTAAATAGATTAGAAGAAGAACAAAGTTTATCTTTACAGGCAAAATTAGATACTCAAAATATTGAAGAGTCTTGTTATATAGTAATACATCCTGGGAATACTTCTTATAAAAGAGGAGAAATTATTTTAGAATTAGAAAATACTCTTTTAAGCCATTACGATTCTGAATTTAAAGCTGGAATAGGGGCGGAGGCAATTAAGGAGTTGTTACAGGAATTGAATTTAGATAAATTAGCTTTAGTGCTTCGGGAAGAATTAAAAAAATCCAGTGGTCAAAAAATGAAAAAATTTATTAAAAGATTACAGATTGTTGAAGCATTTCGAAAATCTAATTATAAACCCGACTGGATGATATTAGATGTTATACCAGTTATTCCTCCAGATTTAAGACCTATGGTCCAATTAGAAGGAGGGCGCTTTGCTACTTCAGATTTAAACGACTTATATAGAAGAGTTATAAATCGAAATAATAGATTAAAAAGATTGTTGGAAATAGGAGCACCGGAGATTATTATCAAAAATGAAAAGCGTATGTTACAAGAAGCAGTAGATGCTTTAATAGATAATGGAAGAAGAGGACGGGCGGTACTTGGTGCTGGGAATAGACCCCTTAAGTCATTAAGTGATATGTTAAAAGGGAAGAAAGGTAGATTTAGACAAAATCTTTTAGGTAAAAGAGTGGATTATTCCGGAAGATCGGTAATTGTAGTAGGTCCGAATTTAAAGTTTTACCAATGCGGATTACCTAAAAAGATGGCCTTGGAACTGTTCAAACCATATGTAATGAGAGAGTTAGTTACCCAAGATTTAGCCCATAATATTAAAACTGCTAAAAAAATAGTAGAGAAAGAAAAACCCGAGGTTTGGAGTATATTGGAAGATATTATAAAAGAACATCCTATTTTACTAAATCGAGCTCCCACTTTACACCGTTTAGGAATTCAAGCTTTTAAACCTGTTTTAGTAGAAGGAAATGCAATTCAAATCCATCCCTTAGTTTGTGCAGCTTTTAATGCGGATTTTGACGGTGATCAGATGGCAGTTCATGTTCCTCTTTCACAGGAAGCTCAAGCTGAAGCAGAGGTTTTAATGCTTTCTTCTAATAATATACTCTCACCAGCTAATGGTTCACCCATAGCCTTGCCTAGCCAAGATATAATTTTAGGATGTTATTATTTGACTATGCGGGGAAGTGGAGAGAAAGGTGAAGGCAAAATTTTTGGTAATTCTAATGAAGCAATAAGAGCTTATGAAGATGGAATTGTAGGTCTACACGCCAAAATAAAATATAGACTACATAACTCTTTAAAAGATACCACCATTGGTAGAATTATTTTTAATGAAGTTCTTCCTAATGATATGGAATTTGTTAATTTAACTATAAATAAAAAATCTGTAGAAAAGATCATATCTTTTATTTACCGAAAATATGGAGCAGAATTAACTGTTGAAAGTTTAGATAAGATTAAACAATTAGGCTTTAATTTTGCTACTTCTTCCGGGATTTCTATAGGAGTAGTTGATTTAGAAATACCTTCCGAAAAAAATAAGATATTAGAGGCGGCCGAAAAAGAAGTAGATAAAATTCAAGAACAATATAATTATGGATTAATTATGGATGATGAGAGAGAACAAAAAATTATAAATGCCTGGACTAAGGCTGCTAATGAAGTTGTTGATGCTATTTTGAGAAATTTAAGTAAATTTAATCCTTTATACATTATGGCTGATTCTGGAGCTCGAGGAAGTAAACGTCAGATTGGCCAATTAGCTGGTATGCGAGGTTTAATGGCTGACCCATCGGGAAAGATTATTGAATTCCCTATTAGATCTAACTTTAGAGATGGTTTATCAGTGTTAGAATATTTTATTTCTACCCATGGAGCTCGAAAAGGATTAGCAGACACTGCTCTTAGAACTTCAAAATCAGGATATTTAACTAGGAGGCTAGTCGATGTTGCTCAAGATGCAATTATTAGGGAAGAAGACTGTGGTACAAATGATGGAATAATTATCAGGGCTTTTCAAGAAGATGGTAATATAATTGAAACTTTAGAGGAGAGATTAGTAGGTAGGATAGTACAAGAAGATGTAATAGATCCTAAGACAGAGAAAGTTTTAATTAAATTGGGAGAAGAAATAGATGAAGAACAAACTAAAAAGATCGTTGAAGCGGGAATAAAAGAGGTGAAAGTTAGGTCAGTTTTAACCTGTAGAGCGGAACATGGAGTATGTGCTAAGTGTTATGGTAAAGATATGGCTACTGGAAAATTAGTAAATATTGGTGAAGCCGTGGGAGTTATTGCAGCTCAATCTATTGGAGAACCAGGAACACAATTGACCTTAAGAACTTTTCATACTGGAGGAGTTAAAATAACTGGAGAAGATATTACTTTAGGTCTTCCTCGGGTGGAACAACTTTTTGAGGTAAGAAGACCAAAAAAACAGGCCATAATTAGCGAAATAAATGGAGTAGTAGAAGAAATTGTTAATGAGAACAATAATAGGAAGAGGGTGGTAATTAACCCCGAAATACCAAAAGAAGATAAAGCTATTACTGAAGAGAAGAATAAAATCTATAATATTCCTCCTGATTTAAGATTAATAGTAGAAAAAGGACAAAAAGTAAGCGCTGGAGAAAGGTTAACTATCGGGTTTGTTGATCCTCATGAAATTTTAAAAATTCAGGGAATTAAGGCGGTTCAAGAATATTTGTTAAAGGAAGTACAAGCAGTCTATAGATCCCAAGGAGTGAATATTAATGATAAACATATTGAAACAATAATTCGTCAAATTGCTCGTTTAAATATGATTTATGTTAGATCAGCTCGTGACTCTGAATTACTATCTGGAGAATTAGTATATATATCAGACTTTGAAAAAGCTAATAGAAAAGTAGCAGAACAAAACAAAGAAATTGCCAAGCAAAATAGGGAATTATTAGAGAATAAAAAGGCTATCTCCTCATTGATAAATAATAAGACAGAAGAGGTATTAGTAAAAAAAGGAGAAATTATCACTAATAAAATTATACCTAAAATTGAAACTAATCAATTTATCACCTTAATGGTTGAAGATCAAGAAAATAAGAAATATGCCATCGTTAGAGGAGAAGATTCTTTTATAGAAAGAATAACTGATAATATTTTAATTGATGTAATTAAAGATAATATTAAAGCTGGAATGGAAATAGATACTTTAGGTGATTATAAAATAAATGTTAATAAAATTATTAGTAAAGAAACAGCAATAGATATTGCTGATAGTGGTATTAGAATGATAAGTTGTATTAGACCAAATATTTATGAAAAAATGGAAGGGAGAATTATAGCAGAAAATATTATTGACCCGGAAAATTCCCAAATATTGCTAAGTGAGAACAAACAACTTACTTCTTCGGAGATAGATAAAATAATAAAAGCCAAGGTAAACGAGATAAAGTTATGGGAAGAAGTTAAGGAGATATCTATAAAAGATGGACTTATTAAATTGGTTAAAGATGAAATTATTGGTCAACCTATTGCTCAAGATATTAAAGATCCAGTAACTGGGAATATTATTGCAGCTAAAGGTCAAATAATAAGTAAGAATTTAATTAAAAAAGTTCTATTAGCTAAATTAAGTGACTTACCTTTAGAAGATGGAAGATATTTTTCCTTAGAAGGCAGAACTTTAGAATTTATTTATGATAAAGTAGCCGGCAAGATTGCTGCTTTAGATATTTTAGATCCAGAAACAGGTAAAATTATAATAAGTGCAGGTAAAAAGATAACCAAGAATGATGCTACAGAAATTTGTAGCAAACATTTAGATTTAATAAGAGTAAGAACAAATAATAAGGCCACCTGTTTTGATATAATTGAAAATGTAGGATTTATTAGAAGAAAGAAGTTTCCGGCTGTAGGAATGCCTATAATTCAAGGGATTACTCAAGCTTCTCTTTCTACCGAAAGCTTTCTTTCTGCTGCATCATTTCAGAGAACTATCCATGTTTTAACTAATGCTTCTATTAAAGGGAAAGAGGATAAACTTTATGGTTTAAAGGAAAATGTTATTATTGGCAATATTATTCCTGCCGGGACAGGTTTAAATAAATACGGAGGAATAGAAG
>NZ_PFKO01000331.1:0-1912 GCF_002784285.1 Candidatus Infernicultor aquiphilus | reverse complement strand
AAAAGTGCAGGGGCTAGCGGTATCATCTCCAAGGGCCGGAAGCTTTCCATCCCACATCATATTTTTCTGTTTTATTAATTGCATTAAGCGGTTTATAAAGAAATTTTTCTATCTCTTTAGCTACTGTTGACAATTTCTCAGGCGCATTTTTTATATCTTCTTTATTTAAGAATGCTTTCCACAGTGACTGTCGATCAGATTTTTCATCATAAATTTCTTTAGCAAGCAACTTTTTACCCTCTGGAACCTCTGTTTTACGGTACGCGAAAGTTCTTCTTAACGCTTCAATAAGTTTTAAACCTTCAAAATCAAATTGGTGCATCATAAGCCAAATATCATAAAAATCTTTCATTCGGCTATTAAGAAGACCTAACTTGACCATAGCCTCAAATTTCTCGCTGACCACGCTTTCTGCCGGGTAACCTTTAAGATGAGGCTTTGGAAAATCCAAAATAACAGGATATTCAATAAGTTTCGGCCTTGGATAAGTAATATCGCCAAATCCAATATCGATCTGCATGTGAATGCGTGAGCGGTCGAGAAAACCCAAAAACTTCACCCGTACGCCTTCATAATCTGCATCTTCCTTTATCCTCTGTCCTTTTACTGTTTTGGGATCAAAGACAAGACCATCAGGGACAACTTCCGTCCTACAGACATCCTTTATCATTTTCTCAATGTTCGTTACCTGATTATTAAATTGTGCCAAGAAATCAATATCGAGTGTACTTCTCCGCTCTGGAACATTCCAAACTGTAAACATTAGTGCACCTTTTAGAATGAATTGGTTAGCATATTCTGAACAGCTAAACCGATAAAGAAATCTTTCCATGCCAAAATATTGCAATACTTCCGCGAAAGGACGATGTGTTTCTCGTGCTTTATTTTGTAGCTTCGCCCGTATAGAGGCTGGTATATTCTTAATATCTTTTTTCATAACATAGCTTCCAAAATAGGTTTGATAATATTAGCAACACGGCAAATCTCCGCATATTGCATAATCTCTTTAGGCTGTACGCCTTTTTCTGTTATAGCAATCTTGAGAGCTTCTCTGGCGATGTTCATTCCGATCTTATTGCGAAATTTGAAACAATCACCAATCGTCTTGGCAAGGCTATAAACTTTAATCTCATATCCCTCAATTTCAAATTTTTCAATGCCTGCTTTCCATGCTTTGGGTGCAAAGTGATAGAATTTAACCGGAGGATAATTAATTTTATTAGCCCATGCACCACGGGGAATTGCTATATTAACATAGTGGGGTATCTCGCTGGTTGCTTCATGAAAAGCAAGCGCGGAAAGTAAACATATGACCCCCTTGGACACTTTGATTGACACAGCCACAAGATCCGGGTTGGATAGGGTAATGCCATCAGATAGTCTATATAGGGCACGATCAACTTTCTGAATTCGGCCAGAATTCAGGTTATCCTTAAGAAAAGCTTTATTAAAGCCAGCTTTGATAATTTCCTTATAGCTGACTATTCCTCCTCTTTTCTTCAGAAATTCTATAAATTCTTTCTCTTTTTTACCCATAAGAATTACCCCTATTTCTATATACTTGTTAATAAGTGTATAGCATTAGGAAATTAATGTCAAATATTATATTTTTCAATTCAAAGAGAAAATACAAGGTGTAAAAGATTAGAGGATTAAAATAGAGGATACGGTGATTTGTTTAGCCAGAAGATAGAACAGCTTTCAGATGGAGAGGTTTTTGTGGTGTAAAGGATATTTTTTTAATATATTATTTTCCAAAGGAGAGGTGAGTTATGGATATTTTAATCACTGATTTTATAGCTAAGATAGATTTTGGGGAAGCGCAGAGTTTTAAAAATTTACAGATTATTTTATATGGCCTTTTTTAAGCTGAGCAAGGAAGAGAGAATCGGACGAATGTCCGGGTATAAGA
>NZ_PFKO01000084.1:0-1829 GCF_002784285.1 Candidatus Infernicultor aquiphilus | reverse complement strand
GGTTAGGGTGAGGGTGAATAATTTGTAGGGGCTTGATTTATCAAGCCCGCATATTTCTTCTGTCATTCCCGCGAAAGAGGTTGTGTCATAATTACCTTTTCTATCTAAGATAAAAGATTAAAAAATATTGAATAAAAATCAAATAAAACTCTTATTTTACAAGACTTTTAGCAATTATTATGTTATAATATTAGCATAATAATCATAAAAGAAAGGAAACTTTTATTATGGCTTATCGTTATGGTAATAGATACCAAATCAAACTCTTACCTCAGAGTATAGAAGACTGTATTGCCTCTGATGATCCAGTTAGGGCCTATGATGCCTTTGCAGAAGCCCTTGATTTTAGAGAATTAGGGATTACCCTTGATTCTCACAAAATAGGCAATTCAGAATACTATCCAAAGGCTATGCTAAAACTTTTAGTCTACGGATACTCCTACGGTATCCGCAGCTCCCGAAAATTAGAGCGAGCCTGTCATCACAATCTCTCTTTTATCTGGCTTACCTCTAGTCTAAAGCCAGACCATAAGACTATAGCCGAATATAGGAGAAAGAATAAAGAAGCCTTAGCCCAAGTCTTAAGACAGTGTGCCAAAATATGTATCAAGCTCAACCTAATAGAGGGTAATACCCTCTTTGTTGATGGTACTAAAATAAGAGCCAATGCCTCAATCAAAAATACCTGGACTAAGGAAAAAGCCCAAAAGGCCTTAAAGCATATCGATGAGCGTATCTCTGATCTCCTCACCCAATGTGATGTTATTGATGAGGCCGAACAAGGTTCTTTAGTCACTATGGATAAAGAATTAAAAGACCAAAAGACCCTCAAGTCCAAGATTAAAGGTATCCTGCAAGAATTAAAAGAAGAAGAATCCTTTAATACCACTGATCCTGATTGTACCCGTATAAAAAAAGGAAAGAACTTTTATGGCGGCTTTAACTTCCAGAGTACAGTAGATAACAAAAAAGGTCTCATCTTATCTACTGATGTAGTAAATGAGGCTAATGACGTTAATCAGTTTGCTTCCCAGATTAATAAAGCTAATCAGATCTTAGGTAAGAAGTGTAAGACGGCAGTAGCTGATTCTGGTTATGCCTCCACCGATGAGTTGGAGAAAATAGATAAACAAGAGATTAAGGTCATTGTCCCTTCCAAAAGGCAGGCCTCTAAAAAAGAACTTTCTTTATTTGCCAAAGAACGTTTTACTTATGATCTCAAGAATGATTATTATATCTGTCCTAAAGGACATAAACTAATTCCCTACCGTCTTAATAAAGAAAATAATAGAGTATATAAAATTACGGATAAGAAAATATGTCTTTCCTGTCCCCATTACGGTGTCTGTACTAAATCTCCCACCGGAAGAACCATAAGCCGTCTCCTCAAGGAAGAGGTAAGACAAAAGTTAGAAGCCCAATACGAAGAACCTTCTTCCCAAGAAATTTACAAACTTAGAAAACAGAAAGTTGAACTTCCCTTTGGACATATTAAATATAATCTAAAGTTTGATTCCTTCCTCCTAAGAGGCTTAAAAGGAGTAAAAGCTGAAGCCTCTATTATTAGTACTTGCTTTGATCTTGTTCGTATGATCACTCTCCTGGGAGTACCAGCTTTAGTTAAAGAATTAAATACCTGTTAAGGGGATAATACCCCTATATTTTAAGTAAAATGAGATAATATTAGGTTAATAGAAGAATAAATATATTTTTTATCATTATATTAACCCTAAAAACCTTAATTTTTTTAAAGTTGAAAAAATCATTGTTAAATATAATTATTTATAACACAGCCTCTTTACTGAGCTTTTCGGTTATACTTTAAAGGA
>NZ_PFKO01000177.1:0-1853 GCF_002784285.1 Candidatus Infernicultor aquiphilus | reverse complement strand
GGAATACCTTCGCTCAACTGCAGCGATTACAAAGAATTTGCCGGAAATATGATTTAATGGAGATAAGCGGAGTGGATATAAATAGTTCTCGCCAATCTTTCCATTGTCCGATAATTCTAAAACCAGAATTCTCTAATTTGGTGGAAGCGACTTGGGCTTTAATAGCTCACCAGAAATTAGCTAATCATAATGAAAAATATGCTCTATTTAATAATTGCAATCCTTTGCTTAAGGGGAAATCATTAAGAGAAAAGATAAAGATATATGCTGAGATGGGGAGAAAGATAGATGCGAATAATCCAGGAAAGACAATAGAAAAGCTGTCCTTTAGTTTATAAAATTATATAATCAGTTAAGACGATAACTGATTTTAACTAATAATCTTACTCTAATAAGTAAAAGGTGGTAAATATGGAATATGAATCGATAATAAATATCCTCGCTCCTTTGTTACGAGGGTTAACTTTTGATGGAGAGAAAGGTAAAATTATATTTTTTACCGATAATCCAGAGAGAGTTGATTTTTTAGTTAAACCAAAAAATTATAATCGGCTGATGACTCAGAAAATAGATTTTTCGCCTTTATACTTAGATGATATTGGGGACATAAAAGATATCCAAAATAAAGACCAGGAGAACAAAATAGTTATTAAAACGATAGAAAGATTTAAAGAATATATCACCAAATATAAAAAAGAACCCCCGGCAGTTATTCTTAAGAATATTGGTCTATTTTTCTTAGGAAATACTTATGATGAATGTATAATTACTAGAAGAGATTACCCTGAATATTTAAAAGCTATTTTAATAAGTTTTGATTTCCCTGCGAAGGGTAATTTAATAGGGGAGAAAAAATCCTTATGGCAAAAAAATATCCAGTCTTTTCAGAAAATTCCCGAAGCTATTAGTAAGGAGAAGAAGGATAGAAATAAAGTAGTAAAAAATAAAATAGCGGTGGTTACCGGTGGGGCTCAAGGTTTTGGAGAAAGTATCGTCAGAGGATTGACAGAATTTGGCAGCTTAGTTTTTATAGCTGATCTAAATTTTAAAGGTGCCTCCGCTTTAGCTAAAGAACTTAATTCGTATTATAGAAGAACTACTGCCTTACCTATAAAAGTAGATGTCTCAGATGAAAAATCAGTTTCTCTTCTGGTTTCTAAGGTAATTAAAATGGCTGGAGGAATAGATATCTTCATCAGTAATGCGGGGGTATTAAGGGCTGGAAGTATTAAGGAAATGGATAGGGAAATATTTAATTTGGTAACCAAAGTAAATTATTTCGGTTATTTTTTATGTACAAAGTATGTCTCTAAAATTATGGCTTTTCAGAATAGACCCAATAATAAATATTATACGGACATTATTCAGATAAATTCTAAGTCTGGTTTAGCTGGATCGAATAAAAATAGTGCTTATGCCGGAAGTAAATTTGGAGGGATTGGACTAACTCAAAGTTTTGCCTTAGAACTTGTTCAAGACAACATTAAAGTGAATTCTATCTGTCCAGGTAATTTTTTTGAAGGTCCGCTTTGGTCTGATCCTAAAGCCGGTCTCTTTGTCCAATACTTGAAAACAAAAAAAGTTCCTCAGGCTCAAACCGTAGAGGAGGTCAAGAAATATTATGAATCGCAAGTCCCTATGCAAAGAGGTTGCACTGGTCAAGATGTAATGAAGGCCATTTTTTATATAATAGAACAAAAATACGAAACTGGACAAGCTATTCCGGTAACTGGCGGGCAAATAATGTTAAAGTAATATTATAATTTGAAGAACCATACCCTGGTGCAAATAAATAAGAGGTGGAAAATGAAAACAAAAGCAGTAAGACTATATGGTAAGAATGATTTAAGATT
>NZ_PFKO01000130.1:474-1876 GCF_002784285.1 Candidatus Infernicultor aquiphilus | reverse complement strand
ATAGTAAGCTGAAGGGTAATTTGCTGTCCTTCTTCTAAGCTGATGCTGTAGTAGTCGTTATCGTCGATTTGACCTCCTACTGGCTCTTCACCAAGACAGCCAGTATAAGTGCCAGGTGGAATTAGAGTTGCCCCTTCTAATTCATTAGTCTCGGGTAATTGGTTCCCCTCTAAAAATTGCCCTTCTCCTGCTTCCTCTGTAAGTAGAACTATACTTTCTTTCTTAAAAGCTACATGATTATCCTGAGTTAATTCTCGTTCTACACGAAAAACAATAGTAGATGCACCGGAAATAAATTCTCTATCCACAGTTACTTGACCCTGACAGGCATAACCTAAAGGATCATTCGGAGGTGAAACATTAGGAAGGGTAACTATTTTAGTCTTAAAAACACCTCCCATATTACCACTCCCCGGAAATCCATAGATTAATTTAAATTTTGCCTTAAATCCACTACCTCCATTTGGTCGATCAGTGGCGAGGGCAGTAATATCTAAAACTAAATCTTCGGTACCAGGAGAAATGTTTTCGAATTTCCACTCTGCGTAATTTTGAAGAGCAGAATCTCGCAGCCAGTACCAGCCATCAATTAAATCACCATTGGACTGAAAATTACTTGCCTGTTTTTCACTATCTACTGCAAACACTAATAAATTCATAACCATTAAAATAGAAAAGAAAATCACCAACCTCAAAACTTTTTTTGTTTTCATGATAATTCACTCCTTTATTTTTTTTATTATCCTTTAAATTTACTTACTTTTTTAAATAATTAAGTATTTCCTTAATATTAAAAACCATTCTTTTTTAAATAATTTTTTACTTTTCTTAATTAGATATTGATAGAGAATTTATGATTAATTTTTGACCTCCACCTAAAAGTTATAAGCAGATGGCAGTTGATAAAGGGCTCTGATCATAGTCTGCATAATCTCGGAGATAAGATTAAAGTTTTGCCAATCTTCCCGATCAATGGTGGTTCCCTTCCAGACATCAAAACCAGCGATTCCACTGAAGGAATGGAGATATAAGGAATAACTGTTTTGGGGATAACCACAAGAAGAAGTATCCGGGTTTATCTTTATTTCAGCGGCATATAACTGATAATTACTCCAGTGAGTATCGATATGATAACAAAGATTTTCTTCCCTTAATTCTGGGTTATAAGTCAACTTTACCGGGCTTTGAGGATTATTACTTAAGTAAAAAATAACTTTACCCCCGATTACTTCATTCCATCGGTCTAAAACTTCCTGTATTCGGCTAAAATTAGTGGCATCATAGACCTCTACATAACCATCAGGCCAACGAATGACTCGATTATTCCCCCACCCGTACTTTTGAATTAACTCTTTTTCTGCATAGGTTAATGGGGGAAATTCTTCTGCTACCCAAAGCTCCA
>NZ_PFKO01000130.1:0-379 GCF_002784285.1 Candidatus Infernicultor aquiphilus | reverse complement strand
CCATTTCCTAAAAGAGTTCCTCCCGTACTAATCCAACTGTAAAAAAGTTCATCCTTATCCTCATCTGCGGCATAACAGGTTAAATCGCTTTGCTGGCCAATCTCCAGGGTAGAAGGTCGAGCGATAAGACCAGAGATGAGGGGAGGATGATTCCTAACCCAGGGAATAATTTCAATAATTATCCCTTCGTTGTCGCGGTTAAGCTCACCTTTCATAAGGTGCTTAATCTGATATAAGTTACCATAACTGCTATCTTCGTTTACCCTTAAGAACAGGATATCACCTGGATGCAATTTTTCTAATTGAGGAGTAGAATTTTTAAAAATCAGGATACTTTGGTCTGCAGAGATAAAAATAATTTCTCCAAAGGACTGTGCAT
>NZ_PFKO01000387.1:0-1809 GCF_002784285.1 Candidatus Infernicultor aquiphilus | reverse complement strand
GGATAAAGGACCTACCCAACAATCACTATTGGTTAAATAGTAAGCTGGTTTTATTTGTCATTCCTGCAATCCTTTATGTCATTCCTGCACCCACTTTCGTGAGTGTAAACTTCAGCAGGAATCCAGATTAATATTTAAAGCCTGTCCTCGACCTGATCGGGGAATAGATTCCCGCTTCCGCCTGCCTGTGCGGCAGACAGGCGGGAATGACTTTAGTGGGTGGAAAAGGAGTTTGCTCATGGAGAGGTTAAATCAAATAAATGAAATAGATATAGCCCAATATTTTAAGCTATCTGAATTTGCCTGTCCCTGTTGTAAGCGTGTAATGTTACATCCGCTGCTTTTAAAGAAGTTGGTGGAATTTAGAGCCATAATCAAAAAGCCGATCTATATTACCTCTGGCTATAGATGTTCGGAATATAACCAAAAAGTAGGAGGGATAAAAAGTAGCTATCATATGTTGGGTCTGGCAGCAGATATTCAAGTAGAGGGAGTATCTGCCCTTGACCTTTTAGAGTATGCGGAGATGATCAACTTTGCCGGGATCGGCTTTTACGAGAAGAAGAACTTCTTGCATCTGGATGTTAGACCGACGAAACTTGCTCGCTGGAGAGGATAAATTAGTCGTTAGTGAATAGTGAATAGTCGTTAGTAAAAAAATAGAGCGGGGATGGATAAATTTATCCCCTACCTAATTAGTAAATTAATTTATTAACCAATTGGAAAATTGGAGAATGGGAGAATTGATATATGGATATAAAAACATTATTAGACTTAATCGCTAATCAAGGTTTTCCTATTGCCCTGTCCATACTCTTAATCTTTCGGATTGATAGGTTTATGCAAGAGATAGTGATTGCCCAGAAAGATGGTTATCGGCAGGTTCTGGAAAATACCAAAGAGATACACAATACTATCACTACCTTAAATCAGCAAAATCGGGAATATTATTCCCTACGCTTTTCAGAAGTGCAGAAAGAACTTTCCGGAATGAAGGTAGAGTTAGGGAAAATTGAATAGAGATAAAAAGGCAATAAAAAAAGGGTAAGCTATAGAGGAAGCCTCCTCTTTAGCTTACCCTTTTTATTTTGTAATTAAATTTGTCAATATATATTCTCTTAAAAACAGTAATTGTGAATCGAAGTATCGTTCACTGATTTTTTGGATAGAAGAAGTTTTCAATGGCTTTTTTTAGCTAAATTTTCACCCCTCCAAAATTTGAAAGTGGCTATTTATAAGGGTTACCTAGTTTTGGGGAGGCAAAAATAGGCCAAAAACAGGGGTCGTAATTGCCGATCTTTATATTATATATTTGCGCTTGCGCTTCGTCTCTGTTAAAAAGCATAAAGATCGGTACTTAGATATTTGAGTCCTGAATCATTTATTAATAAGGCTATCGAACTATTTTTCTCCACACCGCTCAATAGTTTCAATGCTGCAGCCACATTTGCGCCTGATGAAAAGCCTGCAAAGATTCCCTCCCTTTTAGCAAGGTTTCTGGCAGCGTCAATTGACTCATGGTCGGAAACGCTCAAATAATCAGACACCAGCTCTCTCTCTAAAAAAGGAAGGTCCATACTATATCCGCCGCCCTGTATCTTATGGTTGGAACGTGTAATAGGTTTACCGGCCAAATAGGCAGCAGTCTCCGGCTCTACAATATAGCAGCGTATACTGGGTTTGTGCTTTTTTAATGCTTTTGTACATCCTACAAATGCTCCGGCAGTTCCAGGGAAATCCAGGAAAACATCGACATCTCCGCTACACTGTTCCCATATTTCTTCACCGGTAAAATATTCATGAGCATGA
>NZ_PFKO01000060.1:1429-1774 GCF_002784285.1 Candidatus Infernicultor aquiphilus | reverse complement strand
ATGATTTCTATTACTGGAGTAAGGTGGTCTACTCCATATAAAAAACCGACTATAGCGATTTTATTAAAAAGGTCTTTGGAAAAAGTTATAAAGGAGTCAAAGACAAATGCATAGAATTAACCTAACTATTAAGGTAAATGGGAAAGAAGTAACCCTAAAAGTAGGACCTAAAGAACGATTAATAGATACTTTGAGAGAACAGTTAAATTTAACCGGGACTAAAGAAGGGTGTAGTATAGGTGAGTGCGGAGCGTGTACGGTTATTCTTGACGGGGAAGCAGTTTGTTCCTGTCTGATTCTTACCGGGCAAATAGGTGGCAGTGAAGTATTAACTATTGAAGGATT
>NZ_PFKO01000060.1:0-1256 GCF_002784285.1 Candidatus Infernicultor aquiphilus | reverse complement strand
GTACCGGGTATGAACAGATTATTGAAGCAATTGAAAGTGTAGCGAATAAATAGTAAGAAGGAGGTTTATTAAATGTCTTCTATATTAATTAAAAATATAAAAGAGATGGTAACTATGGATAAAGAGAGAAATCGATTAAAAGGTTACAGTCTTTTAATTAAAGATAATAGAGTAGATAAAATTGCCCAGGAGATAGAATTTACCGCTGACCAGGTAATCGATGGTGCAGATTATTTCCTTTATCCCGGTTTGATTAATACTCACCATCACTTTTATCAAACCTTAACCAGAAATATAGCTCAGGTGCAGAATGTAGAGTTATTTAATTGGCTTAAGTATCTCTATCCTATCTGGGCTCGTTTAACTCCGGAAGCGGTTTACTACAGCAGCCTGGTAGCCATGGGAGAACTTTTAAAGACCGGTTGTACCACCTCAGTTGACCAATTCTATGTTTTTCCCCGGAGCCAACCCAAAGAATTACTAGATGAGGAATTTAGAGCAGCAGAAGAGATAGGGATAAGATTTCATGGAAGCAGAGGTTCTATGTCTCTCGGTGAAAAAGATGGGGGTTTGCCTCCTGATTCAGTAGTGCAGAGCGAAGAAGAAATTTTATCTGATTCTCAAAGAGTGATTGAAAAATTTCATAATAGTAGACCTTTTGCTATGCAGAGAGTAGTTTTAGCACCTTGTTCTCCTTTTTCAGTGACTGAAAATCTTTTAAGAGAGTCGATCAAATTGGCCCGGAATTATAAAGTCAGGAGTCATACCCATTTAGCAGAGACCAAAGATGAAGAAAAATATTGTCAGGAAATTTTTAGTATGCGACCCCTGGATTATATGAAAAAAGTTGGATGGTTAGGTAAGGATATTTGGTTTGCTCACGGTGTAGATCTGACCGAAAGAGAAATAGACTTATTAGCCGATACCGGAACAGGAGTAGCTCATTGTCCGGTGTCCAACCAAAAATTGGCTTCTGGAGCAGCCAATATCCCCTATATGTTGCAAAAGAGAGTGCCGGTAGGATTAGCGGTTGATGGTAGTGCCAGCAATGATTCCTCTAATATGATTGCTGAACTTAAAGCAGCTTTCTTGATGCACCGGTTAATTTATGGTATCTCCAGTATGTCAGCCGAAGAGGTGCTGAGTATGGCTACTAATGGAGGGCGTGATGTTCTTAACCAGCAGGAGATCGGCAGCCTGGAAGAAGGCAAAGCAGCAGATATGTTTCTAATTAGTTCAAAAAGGCTGGGTTTTGC
>NZ_PFKO01000050.1:0-1936 GCF_002784285.1 Candidatus Infernicultor aquiphilus | reverse complement strand
CAACTAGTTATATTTATGGTATATTTTTCATTACACTGAGAACATTCTATAAACGGGTGTTTTTCATAATTTTGCTCACTAAAGAATTCGATCATGGATATCCTTTACCGCAGAGTCAATCGATCTCGCATTAAACTTTTTTGCCCATATAGAAAGTTCTTCAGAAATTTTTGAATAAAAACACTTATTATTAATAAGTTGTTGAGCTACATTGTAAATTTCTTTAACATCATCTGGATTTTTAACAATACATTCTTTATAGGGATACCAATCTAATACAGCAGATCCAATCACAGGTACCCCCGATAGACAATATTCAAAAGCCATATAATCAAATGATTCAGAAAATGAACATTGAAATCCCAAACGATGAGTAGAAATTTCATTGTAATAATCAGTGTCGCTTTTTAATAAAATAGGTAAAAATTTTGCTTCTCTGTGAAACTGTTCAAAATAATAACATGGAAAATCTTCAGATACCACAATGGGATCATTGGGCTTAAGTAAACTCATTGCAGCTATTTGGTTATGAGCATTTTTATGTTTTCTCAAATTATTTCCTAAAAATCCATAATTTCTTCTTTCTAAAGTAAATTTAACATCTTTATCATGAAATTTACAAATACGGGGCAAATAAATAAAATCATAAGCAAAAGCTACAGAATAACTTGACACAATACAATCTCTAATTTTTCCTTGAGATTTTAAGTTAATTACCTGATGAAGAATATCCATTTCAGGAGATGGCCATTGGGAGCTACTTAAATCGGCCTGTCCCAAAGGAGAAGTAAAACAATAATAAACTTTATCATGAACAATAAATTTAAGTTTATCGGGAGATATCCCCGCAATAATAACAGAATTAGCTTCATCTATTAAACAAAGCTCTTTAATATCATCAAAATAAAAAACTTTAACTAATTCAGTTAGTTGAAGTCCTTCTAAAAACCTTGCTTGCCCTTTAGCATACATATACTTTGGAATGTATGCATGAATCATTGAAAACCTCTTTTATTATAAAACCCTTTCTTTACAATGAATCCCATTATTTTAAGAAAATAATGAGAGAAGAGGGAAGGATCGCAAAGAAACTCCCTCTTCCCGGAGGAGTTATGAATAAACCCGTTTAAAACTTACCCAATATCAACCCTGCCCCAAATATAAAATAATCATCAACATTTGGAACACTCGCTATATCGGCAGAAAAATAAGCGCCGACAGTATTTTTCCAAAAGCACTTATAAAACTCCCCACCAAACGCAGCGCCAAGATCACTCGTCTGTGTTTGATATGTCCCAGTAAAATGAACACCAAACTTTAACGGTTCATTAACTGTGCCCCAAAAGGGAAGATCATAATAAATAATAGTTTTAAGTCCTATATTATCAAGATTATATCCATTCCCCCAATTTACCTTCTCAAACTCAGAACGAAGATAAATCTGACGACTTGAATCGATGCATGACTGAACACCTGTTAGAATTGAAACCCCAACATTGTCAATATTCTTATTAGAGCTCACACCAACTCCAATTGTGCCAGCAGCTTGTGCCGAAACAGCAATTAAAAAAATAGCAATAAATGCAAAAAATTTCATTTATTCCTCCTATTTATTCTTTTTACCCTTATTGGTGGGTTTTTTTACTTTCTTATTTCCCATTCGAATTCTCCTGTTTTAATTGTTTACCCTCTCTTATATAGTGTCTTAAATACCTAATATAAATTAAATTATTTTTATAATTTTCATAAAATTATGGGGCTCATAATTCTTTTTAAAATATTTTTCCCTATTATATATAATACGAATTTTTTTCATAAAAATCAATGATTTCTCTTAAAAAATCGTATTTATTTATATATAAGGAGATATTATGGACGCTTATTTTCCTATCTATAGTTTAATTGCTGGAATTATTTTAAATCCAGTTATGATTCT
>NZ_PFKO01000058.1:0-1928 GCF_002784285.1 Candidatus Infernicultor aquiphilus | reverse complement strand
AAGACCGCTTCTCCATACCAGTGCTTCGTCTCGTTTGATAATACCATTTAGAATCCAGCTTTTCAGCCTGGAGTGATAGATTAATCTGTAGGTATCCGCCCCTCTTCTCACATCGTATTTTAATTCTAACATAACCTCTCCTTTTGGACAGAAGACAGATAACAGAAGACAGAGGTCAGAAATTTATTTGTAGGGGCCTATTGCAATACGCCCCTACTGTCTGTCCTCTGACCGTCGGGGTCTATTTTGTAGGCAAAGAGATGGTAAAGATAGTACCCCTTTTCCAAATGCTTTCTACACTTATTTTCCCACCGTGACTTACCACAATCCCGTAAACTATGGATAGACCCAGACCTACTCCCATTGACTTAGTGCTAAAAAAGGGATCAAATATCTTGATAATATCTTCTTCGGGGATGCCTACCCCGGTATCTTGAATCTTTACCATAAAAAAGTCGCCTTCAATACTGGTACTGATGGTCAAGGTGCCACCTTTAGGCATGGCCTCAACAGAATTGATTACCACGTTCAAGAATACCCGGTTGATATGTTCCCTATCGACATTTATTATTGATGGCTTAGCGTCAAATTTCTTAATCACCTTTATCCATTGTGTGGAAAGACTGCTCCTTATCGAATCCAAAACGTTTTCTATAATCCCATGCATATCATGGGGACGAATGTTAAGCTCCGGTGGTCGGGCACAGTTGAGGAGTTCGGTGATCAAAAAGTTAATCCTCTCCGTGTTTCTAATAATAACTTCAATATGTTTAGACCAGGGGCTATCTTCGCTATAGGCCTTCTTAAGCTGCTGGGCCGCTATAGACACGTTGCCAAGCGGATTTCTTATCTCATGGGCTATACTGGCGGCTATTCTACCGGTAAAGGCAAGCCTTTCGGATAGAACCGATTCTTTGACTTGATTGCCAACTCCTTTATAAGAATCTTCACCTCTTGATCCGGACATGATATTGCTCCCTTCCTTAATCAGAAGACAGAAGACAGATTTTTCTGTTCTCTGTTTTCTGCTCTCTGTCCTCAGAAGACAGAAAATAGAAGCCAGATGTTAAGCTGTTATTTTTTCTGTTCTCTGTTCTCTGTTTTCTGTTTTCTGTTTTAACCCCGGGCTAACCCAGCCACAGCTTGAGCAGCCTTCTTCTAATAGTTCTTTGGCCGGAGCGGGCTTGCCGCACTGAGGACAGGTTTCGGTTTCCTCACTTATCTTGCCAGAAACAATCCTATTTAGCGCTTCCTGCCATTCATCTATCTGTCCTCCCCCGGAGAAAGAGGCTATTGTTTTCGCTGAATTAAGACTATACACTACATCCAGCATCTTTTCCTTCTTACTATCAAGACCGCTTGTTTTTCTCATCTCGGTGTTAACACTAACTATTCTATCAACAGGAACCTCAAAAACCAACTTCCTTTCAAAATCGTACCACCAGCACAATCTCTTATTAGTAAGATAGAGATGACCTGGTCTCCAGGTCTCTTGCTGAATACCGGAAGCAGGCGCTAAATACCATACCTTTTTCCCTCGATGAGTAACCTCTTCTCCTTCTATCAGGAAGTCAATTGGTATCTCTTCAAACTCTAAAAGCACAGGGCTTTCCTCTAAAGAAAGCCCTATAGTTTCTAAATTCTGCACGATAGCATCTTTTAACTGGTTTGTTTCTACTGCGCTAAGCCGATGCACTCTCTCCTGTTTATCTATAAGATAAAGTACCTGTTTTTTCTTTCCTTTAACAAAATGCGCCTCCTCTCTCGTTACCAATGCCTTTATTTCTTCTAATGGTATCTGAAAGGTGATTTCATCAAAATCTTGACGGTAAAGAATAAGCCTTTTGTTAGTCAAATAAAAATACCCCGGCTTCCATGCATTGTATATTCCCTTACTGTAATAGTGAGAGCCGAACACTTTCAGGGCA
>NZ_PFKO01000156.1:0-9189 GCF_002784285.1 Candidatus Infernicultor aquiphilus | reverse complement strand
TCCAATTGACCAATTTACTGATTAATTTAGTCTTTAGCATTAAATGCAAGTTATCAGTTCGCGGTTTTCAATTTTCATACTTTAATTCATCAGTTGTCGGTTTATTATCTTTTCACTATTCACTAACGACTAATTAAATATCCAGCTCTTTCACTTCTAAGCTGTGCGTATAGATAAACTCTTTTCGAGGCTCGACTTTATTTCCCATTAGTACCGTAAACATCTCTTCTGCTTCTATAACATCTTTTAATTCTATTCTCTTTAAAATCCTATTCTCTGGATTCATAGTAGTCTCCCAGAGTTGTACTGGGTTCATCTCTCCCAGACCTTTATATCTCTGAATTTTAGGATTACTTTCCATTTCCTTTAATTTAGCGTTTAGTTCTTGCTCATTAAAAAAGTAATAACTATTCTTATTGTGTTCCACTTTGTAAAGAGGAGGTTGAGCAACATAAATATTCCCTCTTTCAATTAAAGGCTTCATATATCTAAAAAAGAAAGTTAAAAGTAAAGTTTTTATATGAGCACCATCAACATCTGCATCAGTCATGATGATAACTTTATAATATCTCAGTTTTTCTATATCCAGGTCCTCCCCAATATTTACTCCTAAGGCAGTAATAATGTTTCGTATTTCATTATTGTCTAATATTTTATGCAAACGTGACTTCTCCACATTTAAAATCTTGCCCCTTAAAGGCATAATGGCTTGGAATTTCCTATCTCTCCCCTTTTTTGCTGACCCTCCGGCAGAATCACCCTCCACTATGAAAATCTCTCGGTAATGAGGATCTTTTTCGGAACAATCGGCTAATTTACCAGGAAGGGTGCCGCTTAGGCTTAAGCCATTTTTTTGTCTAATTAAATTCCTTGCTTTACGAGCGGCTTCTCTTGCCTGTAAAGCAGAAATAGACTTAGCTAATATCTTTTTGGTAATCTCAGGATTCTCATTAAAGAAACTATTCAAACTTTCAGTGGCAATAGAGGAGACCGCTGCTCTTACTTCACTGTTCCCTAATTTAGTCTTAGTCTGCCCTTCAAACTGGGGATTCATTAGTTTTACGCTTACTACTGCAGTTAATCCTTCTCTAACATCACTTCCGGACAGATTGTCCTCCTCATCTTTTAAAGTAAATTTCTTAAAATTAGATACTATGCTACTTCGGGCATAATCATTTACCACTCTGGTTATAGCTGCTTTAAATCCTACTAAATGGCTTCCGCCTTCTTCGGTATTTATATTATTAGCAAAGGAAAGAATGTTTTCTAGATAGGCATCATTATATTGTAGGGCTATTTCCACCTCTATATCATCTTTTTTCCCTGAAATATAAATAGGAGTTTTAAATAAAACATCTTTATTTTTATTTAAATATTTTACAAATTCAACTAATCCTCCATCATATTGATAGGAAACTTCTTTGTTTGCCTCTCTTTCATCTTTTAAATCAACTTTTACTCCCGCATTTAAAAAAGCTATCTCTCTTAACCAATGAGAAATGATATCAAAACTGAAGTTTAGATCTTCAAATATTTCTGGGTCGGGCTTAAAAGTTATTTTAGTCCCGGTTTGGGTAGATTTTCCGAACTTTTTTAAATCAGATACCGGCTTCCCTTTTTCAAATTTTTGAGAAAATATTCTTGAATCTCTGCTTACTTCTACCTCTAATCGCTCAGATAGGGCATTGACTACAGAGACGCCCACGCCATGCAGCCCTCCAGCAACTCGGTAACCACCTCCACCAAATTTGCCTCCGGCATGTAATTTAGTTAAGACTATAGTTACTGCTGGTTGTCCGGTTGCTTCATGGATGTCTACCGGGATCCCGCGGCCATCGTCAGATACAGTAACGCTATTATCAGGATGAATAGTTACTTCTATATTTTTACAGAAACCGCCCATGGCTTCATCAATACTATTGTCTACCACTTCGTATAATAGATGATGTAACCCTCGGCTTGAGGTATTCCCAATATACATACTTGGTCTTTTTCTTACTGCTTCTAATCCTTCTAAAACCTGTATCTGTTTGGCGGTATATTGATTATCTTGATTATTGGTCATATTTTTACTTTTTTTCAATCTCTCCTGCCTCATTCAAAATGAAACCGCAGCTTGCCGCCACGGTTTTTATTTTTTATTCTATAAAATTTGTGGTAAAAACCCTTTCAGTTATTTTAAAAACCTAATTAATATTACTATATTATAGAGCTTTTGTCAAAAATTTGTGACCGCCCGCAGAGGATCAGGTAACAGTCTGAAACACAATAAAATAATAGATATGATAAACTGGAGGGGAGAAAACCAGATTTAAAAAAGCGGGTAATAAAACAAATAATCTTTAAGGTTAATAAAATCAAATAAATTAAATAATTCTTGTAATGAGCCTGTGGCATTGTAGTCTTAAAATTAAAATTGGGAAGGCTGAACTTTAAATAAGATGTTAGAGATTATTTCTTCCTCTGCTTTAAGATTAATTTTTTGAATAATCTCCCCTTTCCTTAAATTTAATTCATTGGCCCAAACGTTACTTTTTACGCTTAAAAAAAGACACTGATTTTGTATTTTAAGGGGTTGGGAATTTTGAGCAACTTCCCTCGCCACCAGATCTCCCCAATGACTGATTATCTGATATCCTTTTATATTGGTTCCCCATTTTTTCTCTTTAAAAAAATCCTCTAAGGCTTCTTTAAGAGGGACGGCATTTTTATTTTTCATAAAGCAAATATCTTCCCCCCTTCTATTTTAGATATCTTACTTTTCTCTTTAATATTACTATTAAAATAATCTAAACTTATGCTAGTAATAAAAGTCTGGACTTTTTTGTCCATAATTAATTCTAATAAGAAATGTCTTCTCTCTTCGTCTAATTCTGACATAACATCATCTAATAAAAATATGGGATAAACCCCTTCTCTTTCTTTAATTAATTCTAATTCTGCTAATTTTAAAGAAAGAACAGAGGTTCGTTGTTGACCCTGTGAACCATAAGAGGCGATATTAAATTCATTAATGCATACTAAAAAATCATCCCGGTGGGGACCAAATAAACTGATTTTATATTTTATTTCTTTCTCTTTATGTTCCTTTATTTTATCTTCGAATGCCTTGCTTATAAAAGAAATATTTTCTTGCTGGTCTTTTAATATATTACTCTGGTAGATTATCTTTAAATTTTCTTTTCCTTTAGTAATTTTTTGGTGAAATTTATCAGCAAGATAATTTATTTTTTTTAAAAATCTAATTCTGGTTAAAATTAAAAAAGATCCCTTCTCTATCAGCTGAGGATCCCAAATAAGAAGTCTTTCTCTCAACCCTCTTTGGTTAATTTCTTTCTTTAATATATTATTCCGCTGTCCTAAAATTCTATAATAATCTGTAAGATGCCTGTAATATAAGGGATAAATTTGGGATATCTGTTCATTTAAAAATTTTCTTCTTATAGAAGGAGCTCCTTTTATGATCTGTAAGTGTTCGGGAGAAAATACCACCCCTTTGAATTCTTTATTTAAAATAGACTTACTTTGGATATTTTGGTTTATTTTTATAGTTTTAATTAATTTAAATTTATTGAAACTTTCTAACTTTTTTTCTAAAGATAAATTTATCTGAAAATTTTCTTCGTCCTTATTAATCTCTCCATATAGACAGGTGCTTTTATTGCTCCAACTTATTAATTCTTGGTCATTTTTTGTTCTATAAGAATTCCCCCTAATTATTAAATATAATGCCTCTAAAAGATTGGTCTTCCCTTGGGCATTATCTCCAATAAAAATATTAAGATTAGGGGTAAAATTTATAGATAATTTTAGAAAATTCCTATAATTGTTCAATCTTAGTGTTTTTAAATACAAATATTTCCCTTTCGTTAAAATTTGACTTTTTAATGATAAATACTAATTATTAGTTAACTAATCTATTTCTCTTTCTTAATCTGTTCTTACCGGCATTAAAATATAAGTATAGTCTTTATCTTCCTCTGGAGTAATAATTACTGGATTTAAGGGATCGTTTAATTTTATTATAGTATGTTCAGTTTTTATTATCTTTAAAACATCTAAAATATAGTCAGGATTAAAAGTTATAATAATATCTTCCCCTTCTTTTAGACAGGATATTTTTTCCAAGGCTTCTCCTACGGTGGGGCTTTCTGCTTTTAAAGTTATTTCACATTTTTCTATCTTCTCAGCATCCTCTTTATTGGTAACTTCTATCCTTACTGTATTTAAATCTTCCCTTACAAAGAGAGAAATCCTCTCCATTTTATTTCTAAAATCATTAGTATCAATTTTTATTTCTGTTTTAAAGGAATCTGGAATAATCTGGTGATAATTTGGAAATTGACCTTCTATTAATCGAGAGAATATTCTGATACAATTTTTCTGAATATCAGGAAATAAAATAAACATTATCTGTTTTTCACTAATTTTAATCTCTATAAATACATCTTCATCATCTAAGAGAAGCTTAGATAATTCTAAAAGGGCACGGAAAGGTATAATAACCTCCAGTTCATCCGTTCCCTCGGTGGAAGATTTTTCTATATTTAATACCGTAATATTTTTAACAGATAATCTATGACTATCAGTGGTAACTATTTCCATTTTATTCCCTATTATTTTTAATAAGGCTCCATTTAAAAAGGTTCTATTTTCATCTTTAGAGGCTGCAAATATTACCTGTTGTATAGCTTCTTTAAATATTTTTTGGGTTAGTTTAATTTTAGTTCTCATTTTTATTTCTGGAAAATTAGAAAATTCCTCTGCAGAAAAACCTAGAATCTTATAATTTGAATTATTTTCTTTAATAGTAATAATATTATTCTCCATACACTCTAGCTCTATTTTCCCCACTGGAAATTTTCTGATTAGTTCGCTTATTATTTTATTGGGAATGACTGTAGAACCAGTCTCTATCACCTGAGCTGGTATATAACAATCTATTCCTATTTCTAAATCGGTAGCAAATAGATGTACTATATTATCATTACTTGCTTCAAAAAGTATTCCATTATAAATAGGTAATCCAATTCTATTCGATATTCCTTTTTGTACAATTTGAATTCCGTATAATAAATTTTCTTGAGTACAAACAACTTTCATATTTTTTTATCTCCTTCTATTTTAAATAATTAGATAAATAAATAGTATTATTAGTAATAGATACTGTTAAAACTGGGGAAAGAAAAAGAAAGTCTTCTATTTTATTATATATACCCTGGGGATAAATTTAGGGATAACTTTTATAAATATTAACCTATTCCCCATTTTTTATTTTGTGTTTAAAAAAAATATTTAATTACTAAAACTTATCCAGAAATTATTAATAGAGTTATTAACCATCAGCTATTTTTAATTTTCAAAGACAAATTATCTATAGTAGATTTTAGTCCTTTATCTTTTCCAATTTTATTTTTTATTTTATTATAAGAATGAAGAATAGTAGTGTGATCTTTCCCCCCAAAGGCTGCCCCAATTACCGGTAGAGACAGCTCGGTTAATTCCCGAGAGATATAAATAGCAATCTGTCTGGCCGTAATAATATCTTTAGTTCTTTTTTTAGATAATAAAGCACTGAGTTTAATATTAAAATAATCTGAAATTGTTTTTTGAATTTGATTAATAGAGATAACTTTGTTTTCTAAAGGAATAATATCTTTTAATATTTCTTGAGCTAAAGAGGTGGATAAATTACTTTTAGTTAGAGTAGAATACGCAGTTAATTTATTTAAGGCACCCTCTAATTGTCTTATATTAGAAGGAATCTTTTCAGCAATAAAATTAATCACCTCATCGGGAATATTTAAATTTTCGGTTTGGGCTTTTTTCCTTAAGATAGCAATACGTGTCTCTAAGTCCGGAGGTTGAATATCAGTTATTAACCCACATTCAAACCGGGAGATTAAACGATCTTCTAAAGTGGGGATCTCTTGCGGTGGTCGATCACTAGTGATTACTATCTGTTTATTAGAGTCATATAAAGTATTAAAAGTATGAAAAAATTCTTCTTGAGTCCTTTCTTTTCCAGCTAAAAACTGGATGTCATCAATTAATAATAAATCTACATTCCGATATCTATCACGAAAAGCGACCGTACGATCATCCCGGATAGAATTAATTAATTCGTTGGTAAACTTTTCAGAAGAGATATATAAAATATTAACTTTACTCTGCTGGTTATATTGGATGATATAATTACCAATAGCCCGCATTAAATGGGTTTTTCCTAAACCCACTCCACCATATACAAATAATGGATTATAAGATTTTGCAGGAGATTGAGCTACCGCAAGGCAAGCAGCGTGGGCAAACCTGTTGCTATTTCCAACCACAAAATTATCAAAAGTATATTTTGATTTTAGAATAATTTCATTATTTTTTAACAAAGCCTCTACTTTTTTTGTTTCCTTTTTTGGTTTTGATGGTATTGGTGGCGTTGATGATTTTGATGGTGTTGACGGAAAAATATTTTGATGCTCTATTTCGAACTCTATTTTTAAATTATCATCTACGTTGATAGTTCTCTTTAAGATATCTTTAATAAATTCCATATAATGTTTTTCTAACCAATCTTTACAAAAGCCGCTGGGGACAGAAATAGTTAACTCTTGGTCTTCAAATTTAATAATTTTTGTATTAATAAACCAGCTGTTATAAGATTGGGGGCCTAGTTCACCTTTTATTATTTCTAAAATTTTACTCCACAATTCATTCATTTCTATTAAATCCATTTATTTTTCCATCCTATAAGCCATTAAATATTTTTATTTATACTAAATTATAATATTCTTATAGATTTAAAAAGGGTTATTAAAATAAAAATTATTTATGCTAATCTTTAAATTATAAGGTTTTTATGACTTTTCCCCAAAGTTAACAGATAGTTGTGGAAAACTATAAAATAGTTTTTCTGTTAGATTTTAATATTTCCCCTGAAAAAACAAATTTTAATATTTTATTTATAGAATATAAAATAACTGAAGATAAAGGCTTTAGTAAAGATATTAACAGTTTATTAACACCTGTGGAAAAGTTAGTCAAAATATCTCTAATTTTTACTTATAATAACAAAAATTTTTTTATTAAGCAAAGATATTTTTGCGTTGGTTAGTTTCAGCTCTAATTTTTACTCTAACTTTATATTTTATTAAAGATTAAAAGGATGATGGCAGAAAAAATTTTAAAATATTCTGTGGCTTTAAGTGTTCTTTAAAGCGTAAAAATAAGATTTCTCAATATTTCTTCAGAAGCTTGACATTTGAAGTAGATTAAAGATATAATTTTTATTAAATTTTGAGATATATAATTTAATATAAAAGGGAGAAAAGGTTAAATGAAGCGGACTTATCAACCAAACACAAGAAAAAAACTGAAAGTTCATGGATTTCGTAAAAGAATGAGCACTAAAGCTGGTCGGTTGGTATTAAAAAGAAGGCGTTTAAAAGAACGTAAACACCTTACAGTATCTGGATAATAAACTTTATAAGCAAAAGAGGAATTTTGATAAAGAGAAAATTATCAAAAAACATTGAATTTAAAAGAGTTTTTTCAGAAGGAAAAAAGACCGAAAGTAAAAATTTTATAATATTTATCTTAAAAAATGATTATAAGTTTAATAGATTGGGAGTAATAGTAAAAAAAGAGATCGGAATAGCTGTAGTTAGGAATAAAATAAAGAGATGGCTGAAAGAAGCATATAGACAGGAAAACAGAAAATTATTTCCAGGATATGATATAATTCTTCTGGCTAAGAATAGTATTACGAATTCAAATTATTTTAATATATCTAACGAATTAGAAGGCCTTTTTATAAGCGAAAATTACTTTTATAAAAAAAGCGACAAATTAGACCTTTAGATTTAGGAGAAGAAAAGAGAAATTATATTTCTATAAAAAGCAAATAGGATTTTATTAAAGACTTTATGAATAAAATAATCATTTTTTTAATAACGGTGTATCAAAAGTATATTTCACCATTAAAGCCAGCCACTTGTAGGTTTTATCCTAGCTGTTCCGAATATACTATTCAAGCTTTAAAGAGGTATGGAATTTCAAAGGGATTGCGGCTTTCTGTATCGAGAATATTACGTTGTCACCCATTTAATCCAGGCGGATATGACCCCCTAATATAATAAAAATTAATTAATAATAAAAAAAGGAGAAAAATATTTGGGAAGTTTATGGAGTTCTTTGGTCAAATTATTCGACGAAATATTAAAATTTTCCTACGGCTTTACTCATAATTATGGGATTTCCATTATCTTAATGACCATTCTTATCCGATTAATTTTATACCCCTTAATGCAAAAACAGATGGTTTCTATGCGGGAGATGCAGAAGATCCAACCGCTAATGAAAGAAGTACAGGAGAAATACAAAAACGATAAGGAAAGATTAAACAAAGAGTTAATGACTTTATATAAAGAATATAAAGTTAATCCTATGGGTGGCTGTCTACCTTTGTTAATTCAAATGCCGATATTGATTTTGCTTTTCCAGGTGTTAAGAGTATTTGATTATAAGGATAAATTAACTGGTGACATAGTTGGAGGCTTTTTATGGATACCTAATCAAGTTGAAATTATTTTAAAGGATGGTCTTCATAAAGTTGTGGGAGGATTAGCTGCTCCGGAGCAATTAATTCATCTACCCGGTAGTGGAATTTTCGGAATGCAATACCTTGGCATCCTGCCCTTTTTAATAGGAGTCTCCATGTTTTACCAGCAGAAGATGACTACCGCTCCTCCAACTACACCCGGCAAAGAAGGGGGATCTGCGGAGCAGACCCAAAAGATGATGACCATTATGATGCCTCTGCTAATTGCTTTTATGAGTTTTACTCTTCCTTCCGGATTAACTTTATATTGGTTAGTTTCTACTCTTTTAGGGATTGGACAGCAATATTTTATTAATAAGAAAATACCTACAGAGGTTACTGATTTAAAAGCACCTATTTCCAAAGAAAAGGAAAAAGAAAAACCCGCTTATAAAAAACCAGAAAAATCAGATTCTTTTCAAGAAGAACCTTGGATCCCAGGTTATGAAAAATCAACTGACAAAAACTCCTTTAAAGGTAGAAAAAAGGTCAAAAAGCATAATAAAGTTAAAACAAAATAAATAAATAATAAATATTATATATTAAATATACTGGTTGTCACCCAAAAAGTAAACAAACCTGTCCTCGACCTG
>NZ_PFKO01000394.1:0-9226 GCF_002784285.1 Candidatus Infernicultor aquiphilus | reverse complement strand
CTTGTGACTTTTATTTTCTTCACGCGATACTCGATACGCGATACGCATTTAGCTTCTGGCTTCTTATTTCTTTACTATATACTATATATATACTATATACTAACGACTAACGACTAATTTAAGGCAAGATTTATAGCTTCTCGAACTGTTTTTATCCCAATAATCTCTAAATCTTTTTTCGATTTAAAAGAAGAAAGATTTTTTAAATTACCCTGAGGAATAAAGCATCTCTTAAAACCCATTTTTAATACTTCTTGTATTCGTTTTTCTACCTGATTTACCATTCTAATTTCTCCTGCCAGTCCCACTTCACCAAATATAACTGTACCTGAGTCTATAGTAATATTTTTAAAGCTTGAAGCTATAGCCATGACTATAGCTAAATCTAAAGCTGGTTCTAATACCTTTATACCACCTGCAATGTTTACATGAACATCCTGAGATTGTAAGGAGTATCCCACCCTTTTTTCCAGTACTGCTAATATTAGTAAAACTCGATTATAATCTACCCCAGTAGTCATTCTTCGGGGGATACCCAAATTACTATAACTTATCAAAGCTTGTACCTCCACTAATATCGGCCTACTTCCTTCAAAAGTAGCTGCCACTACTGAACCAGAAACCTGAGAAGGTTTTTCAGATAGGAGTAATTCAGAAGGGTTTAATACTTCGGTTAAACCATTTTCTCCCATTTTGAATATCCCTAATTCATTGGTAGAGCCAAATCTATTTTTTGTGGAACGAAGTATACGATAAATATTATATTGTTCACCTTCCAGATATAAGACAGTATCTACAATATGCTCAAGAACTTTAGGTCCAGCTAATATTCCTCCTTTAGTTACATGACCGATAATAAAGATAGAAATCTCTTTGCTTTTAGCAAAACGCATTAACTGACCAGTACACTCTCTTATCTGACTAATACTTCCTGGTGCAGAAGTAATCTCATAATCATTAATAGTCTGAATAGAATCAATTATTGCCACTTTTGGCTTAATATTGTTGAGATGTTTTTTTATCACTTCTAGATCAGTTTCAGACACTAAAAAAAGTTTTTCTGCTAAGGTACCCAATCTACTAGCTCTCAGCTTAATCTGATAAGGTGATTCTTCAGCAGAAATATACAATACTGTTCCATATTGATTGCTTAAAATATTGGCTATTTGTAAAAGAAGGGTAGATTTTCCTATACCTGGTTCTCCTCCGACTAAAATTAAAGAACCAGGGACAATACCACCACCTAATACTCTATCAAACTCAGAAATCCCTACTTTATATCTCGCTTTATTTTCTTCTATTTCTATCTTGCTAATTGGTAAAGGTGTAGATTGCTCTTCTGGATGAAGAGAATATTTTTTCTCTTCTTTAAATGCTTCTTCAATCAGAGTATTCCATCCGCCACAATCAGGACAACGCCCTAACCATCGGAAAGATTCATAACCACACTGTTGACAACGAAAAATAGATTTTTCTCCTCTGTCCATTTTAACCTCTTTATCTTAACTTTTTGTTTTTTTTCCTTTTTTGGAAAATGTTATTTTCCCATCTTTTGCTCCAATAGTTATACACTCCCCTTCTTTAAACTCACCAGCTAATATCTTTTCAGAAATAGGATTTTCTATTAATCTTTCAATAGTCCGCCTTAAAGGACGAGCTCCAAAATTGGGATTATACCCCTCTTTAACCAATAATTCTTTAGCCTCCTCTACCGTCTCAAAATCAATCTTTTGATCTTCTAATAATTTTTTCACATCATTTAGCATTAAACCAGCGATTTTTTTAATCTCCTCCTTAGTAAGGGATTTAAAGACTATTACCTCATCAATTCGGTTTAAGAATTCCGGCCGGAAGGTCTTGTTTAGTTCTCCCATTACATTATCTTTTATCTCTTTGTAAGGCATCTCTTCAGATTCATTAGTTCCTCGAAATCCTAAAGTAGCTCCTTTTCTGATTAAAGTTGCGCCTATATTAGAAGTCATAATAATTACTGTATTTTTAAAATCTACTACTCTTCCTTGAGAATCGGTTAATCTACCGTCTTCAAAAATCTGCAATAATATATTGAAAACATCAGGATGAGCCTTTTCTATTTCATCTAATAAAATTACTGCATAGGGCTTTCTTCTAACCTTTTCAGTTAATTGACCTCCCTCCTCATATCCAACATAACCAGGAGGAGCACCAACTAATCTGGAAACAGCAAATTTTTCCATATATTCAGACATATCTAAACTTATCATTGAGTTTTCGTCACCAAAAAGAAATTCTGCCAAACTGCGGGCTAGTTCTGTCTTACCTACGCCGGTAGGTCCTAAGAAGATAAAAGAGCCAATGGGACGTTTGGGGTTTTTCATACCAGCTCGAGCCCTTCTTATGGCTTTAGAAATAGATATTAGGGCTTCGTCCTGTCCTATTATCCTTTTATGTAACTCATCTTCCATTCGAAGTAATTTTTGTGTTTCTTCTTCTTTTAAGGAAAAGACTGGAATACCAGTCCAACTAGATACAATTTCTGCAATATCTTCTTCGGTTACTTCTACTTTATTAATCTTTCTTCCGGTCTCCCATTTTTCTTTCATTTTTTGGAGTTCAGTCTCTAACTTTTTTTCTTTATCTCTTAATTGAGCTGCTTTTTCAAATTCTTGCAGTTTTATGGTTGATTCTTTTTCTTTTATTATTTTATTTAATTGAATTTCCACTTTTTTCATATCAGGAGGAGAAATAGTGTTTTGTAATTTAATTCGTGAAGCCGCTTCATCTACTAAATCAATAGCTTTATCGGGTAAAAATCTACCTGAAACATAACGAGCTGAAAGACGAGCTGCCGCTTCTAATGCTTGATCGTTAATCTTTATTTTGTGATGAGCTTCATACTTGGGTCTAAGTCCTTGTAAAATATCGATAGTCTCTTCTATTGAAGGTTCCGATATATAGATAGGTTGAAACCTTCGTTCTAAAGCAGCATCTTTTTCTATATACTTTCGATATTCATCAGAAGTAGTTGCGCCAATAACCTGTAGTTCTCCTCTTGCTAAGGTAGGCTTTAATATATTAGAAGCGTCTATTGCCCCTTCAGCAGCTCCCGCACCCACTAAAGTATGAATTTCGTCAATAAATAAGATAACCTCATTTGATTCCTGAACCTCACTAACAATCTTCTTTAATCTCTTTTCAAATTCACCCCGGTATTTAGTACCAGCAACAATTAAAGCCAAATCAAGACAAACAATTCTTTTATTTTTTAATATCTCCGGAATATCATTATTAGCAATCTTTTGAGCTAAACCTTCCACGATAGCTGTCTTCCCTACCCCAGCCTCTCCTATTATACAGGGATTATTTTTCTTTCTTCTACTTAAAATTTGTATCACTCTTTGAATCTCCATACTTCTGCCAATAACTGGATCTAATTTATCTTCTCGAGCTAATTTAGTTAAATCTCTTCCAAATTCATCTAAAGTAAGAGTCTTGATTGTCTTTTTACCAACTTCTGGCGAAAAACTTTGAGTTTCGTTCTCCATAAGTATTTTCATAATCCGCGAATAAACATTATTCAGATTAATACCTAAATCAGTTAAAATTCTAACCGCTACTCCACTTCCTTCTTTTATCAACCCCAACAATATATGCTCGGTACCAATATAATTATGTTTCAATTGACTTGCTTCTTGAGAGGCTAATTCCAAAACTTTTTTAGATCGAGGAGTAAAGCTAATTTCACCTACCTGTTGATACTCACCTTTACCTACTATTCGATCTATTTCTTCTACTACTTTATCTGCATCCACTCCTAATTCTTTTAAAACCTGATATGCAACTCCTTCTTCTTCTTTTAGTAAACCAATCAAAATATGTTCGGTTCCTATATAATCATGATTAAGGTTTATCGCTTCCTCTTGAGCTATCATTATAGCTCTTTTTGCTTTTTCGGTATATTTTTTAAACATTTTACAAACACATCCTTCCATTTTAGTAGATAATATTATTTTTATCTTATTTTGTAAATTAGTTAGTTGGTTAGTTAATAACAATTGACCAATTAACCGATTCTCCAATTCACCAATTAATTCAGTTAACCAGTTTACCGGTTATCGTTAGTATTAAATGCAAGTTTTCAGTTTACGCTTTTCAGTTCTCAGTTTATTGTAAAGGCTTCTTTTTTTTAAACTTAAAGCTCGTAACTAGTAACTTGTCACTAATCACTCATTACTTATCACTATTTTTCTATACGCTCTACGCTAAACGCTATACGCTATACTATATTATATACTAACGACTATTCACTAATCTTATTTCGGATTAATATTGCCCTTTGTAAATCTCGAGTAAAAGGATCTAAATCTTTACCAGCTAACATTTGTAGATAAGCAGGTTGAATCAATAACATTAATTTATTTAAAGTCGCTAAATCGGGGTGTGAAATTATCCCTAACTCTACTCCAAATCTTAATTTAGATAAAAGTTCCATTGCTTCTACTGAAGATATAATGCGCGCACTACTCAAGATGCCATAGGCTCTCCACATTTGATCTTCCAGCTGACTTTTAGAATTAGATAATAAATCATTTCTTACCTTCTGTTCCTGGCTTATTATTTGTTGATTCACCTTTTCCAAATTATCAATAATTTCCTCTTCTGAAAGACCTAAAGTAATTTGATTAGAAACTTGAAAAAGATTTCCCATCACTTCAGTTCCTTCTCCATAAAATCCTCTTACTACATAACCTATTTTAGATATAGCTTTTAGTATATCATTCATTCCGCCTACCATAGCTAAGGCTGGTAAATGTAACATTACTGAAGCCCTCATCCCAGTTCCCACATTAGTGGGACAGGAAGTTAAATACCCTTCTTTTCCGCTAAAGGCATAAGTAACAATTTTTTCAATTTCATCATCAATTTTATTAATGAGCTTCCAAATTTCATTTAATTGTAATCCTGAAAGTAAATATTGGATTCGAAAATGATCTTCTTCATTTATCATTATACTTAAGGTTTCTCTTTGATTAAAGATACAACCTCGATATACTTGCTTTTTTAATGCATGATAAATACTAATTAGATGTTTTTCAACTAAAAATTGTCTTTCTAAGGGAGTCAACTCATCTAATAAAAGTAAATTGTAATCCTTAAAAAGAGAACTTTTTTCTATAACTTGTTGACTAAGGTCAAATATATTCTTTAATTCTACTTGATCAGCTCGGGATGGGAAAGAAATACCCTCTATATTTCGTGCTAACCTAATTCGTGAACTTATTACTATATCGGATAAAGGACCTTGCCCATTGGTCCACTCAGCATCAGATTCTTTTAATTTTTGTAATATTATTCCTTTTTTATTATTTTGCATTTCTTTTCTTTAACGCTCCTTCAAGTTTCAATATTTCATCTCTTATCTTTGCAGCTTTTTCATACTCTTCCCTTGATACTACTTCTTGCAATTCCTTTCTGAGTTGTTTAATTTTCCTAATTTTATTCAATTTACCTTTGGCTCGTTGAGGTATCTTCCCTACATGTTCACTATTACCATGTAACCTTCTTAGTAGAGGAATTAACTGTTCTCTAAAATCGTGATAACATACACTACAACCTAATTTCCCAGATTGTTTAAATTCATCATAGGTTAAGTGACAATTACTACACTTTACCTCTTTAATTGGAATAACACCCTCCTCTTTGCTGTAAAGATCTATAGCTTTTAATAATCCAGTTAATAGATCATTAATATTAAATTCAGGAAGAGGAAATATAGATAATTTATCATTAAACATAGAGGCACAATCTTGGCATAATTGAATTACTGTTTTTTGTCCTTCTGAAACTTTAGTAAGAATAATAGTAGCTTCTTTTTTCTTACAAATTTGACATAACATTATATTATTTTTCCTCCCCTGATTTTTATTGTTTTTTATCAATCAAATTCCACATAAATTATAAGTTATCCTATGAATAATTGTCAATTAACCTCAATTAATCTGAGTTAGGAGACGGTTGTTCTTTGAATCTTTTTTGTTTTATGCTGGCTCCTGACTACTGACTTCTGAATTCTATATTTAAGTATTTCAGTAGTTATTTCTCATCTAATAAACTTCAATATCAATTCCATCACTTCATTAATTAAATCCGGAGGGATATCCTCAGAAGAAGCTGATGAATAAAAACAAGAATTGACATGATTCTCCAAGGTCAATTTACTTACCTGATTAAGTGCTGATTTAACGGCAGCAATTTGAACCATAATATCCGAACAAGATCTTTCTTCGATAATCATCCCCTGTATGCCCCTGATCTGCCCTTCTATCCTTTTTAATCGACTTAATATCTTTATTTTATTTAATTGATTGAATGGTGATTTACTCATAATGCAAACTTTATATCCGATATTTATTATACCCTATGGGGGTATAATAATAATATAACTAAATGTTTAAATTGTCAAGCTATTTTCGTATAGTTTATATCGCATTGCGTAAATAGGATAGAAGTCAGAAGTCAGGAGTCAGAACCCAGGAGAAAATGGTAATGAGTGATTAGTAAAGGGTAATAAGTGGAATACAGTGATAAGTGATATGTAATTAGTAATTAGTAATGAGAAGAGGTTCGATTCATCGAACCCGGTAAAAAAATTACTAACTGACCCGGGTCGGATAAATTCGACCCCTACACCAAATTCAGATTCACAATGACTATATCCTAAACACTAACGACTATTCACTATTCACTAACGACTCATTAACTGGCTAACTAAATAGTAGCGTGATATAATAATTTAGAAATAAAATTATGATTAATTAACCTTCGTTTAATAAAATAAATTATATTAAATGGATTTAACCTATAAAATGAGGAAAAATAATTATAAAGAAGAAGAAGAAATAAAATTTTTAGCTGATAAGATGTTAGGAAAATTAGCTAAATGGTTACGCATTTTAGGTTATGATACTACTTACCCTATTACTGATGAGGATTTAGTTCTTATCCTTACTGCTCGACAAGAAAATAGAATATTGTTAACCAGAGATACTAATCTTATTAAAAGACGGAACATCTGCGATTATTTATTTATAAAAAATGATCAATGGGAAGAACAATTGTTAGAAGTGATAAAAGGATTAGAATTAAAAATTGATTTTAATTCTAAGATATTTTCCCGTTGTTCAATATGCAATAAACCTACTAAAAATGTAGATAAAAAGGAAGTTCAAAACTACGTTCCTCCTTATGTATTTTTAACTCAAAACAAGTTTGTTTATTGTCCTTCTTGCCAGAAATATTACTGGAAGGGAACCCACTGGCAAAGAATGACAGAAAAAATTAAAAAACTCATTTTATAGAGGTCCGTCTCCTGTTTCATTTTTATTTATCTGGTAAGACTTCTATACCTGGAAGTTTTTTCCCTGCCAAAAATTCTAAAGAAGCTCCACCACCGGTAGAAATATGAGTCATCTTTTCTGCCAACCCTATTTTTTCAATCGCAGCAATTGAGTCTCCACCACCAACAACAGTTACAGCTTTATTTTTCATCTCCGCTAAACATTTTGCAATTATATTATTTCCTTTAGCAAATTTTTCTATTTCAAATATTCCTACTGGCCCATTCCAAAAAATAGTTTTAGCCCTTTTTAATTCTTCCATAAACATCTTCAAGGATTCTTCACCTAAGTCTACTCCTTTACAATCTTTTGGAATACTTTGTACTTTATATGTTTTACTATCTGCTTTTTCAGATATTTCTTTCACAACTACTAAATCAACTGGTAAAAGTATTTTATTCTCCATCTCTTTTGCTTTCTTTAACATTTTTCTAACTACATTCAAGTCGTATTCTTCTAATAATAAATTGCTTACCTTATACCCTAAAGCAGCTAAACAGGTGTAACTCATTCCTCCAGCAATTAATATTTTATCTGCAATATTTAATAAATTCTGAACCACATCGATTTTCCCAGATATCTTTGCTCCCCCTAATAGGACTACAAAAGGTTTTTTGGGATTTTCTATTAAGTTACTTAATACTTTTATTTCTTTAGCCATTAAAAATCCAGCACAAGAAGGCAATATTTTGGCTACCCCCACGGTAGAAGCATGGGCACGATGGGCAGTGCCAAAAGCATCATTAATAAATAACTCACCCAGATTAGCTAATTTTTTAGAAAATTGTTCGTCGTTTTTTTCCTCTTCGGGATGAAATCTTAAATTTTCTAAGAGTATTATTTCGCCATTTTTCATCCTAAATATTTCTTTTTCCACCTCCCTGCCTATACAATCAGGCAGCTTTTTTACTTCTTGCTCTAATAATTCACTTAAGTGCTTAGCCACCGGATCAAGCCTTAACTTTTCTGCTATTTTACCTTTAGGTCTACCTAAATGGCTCATCAATATGATTCGGGCTTTTTTGGAAATTAAATATTTAATAGTAGGTAAAGCAGCTGATATTCGGGTATCATCGGTAATCTTTAATTCTTTATCCAAAGGGACGTTAAAATCTACTCTAACCAAGATTCTTTTGCCTTCTATTTGATTTTCATTTAAATCTTTGATGTTCTTTTTTTGCATCTTATACTACCTCCAACTTTTTTAAATTATTTTATAGTGTTTAATTTTCTAAATATAATTCGATGGGCTAATAAATTAATTATATAATTAAGTAATTTATTTATCAACTAAAAAACGTGTCACTGAAACGTCTCCTTCACCTTGTTCTTATTTTTATCCTGATACATCCTCTTATCGGCCTCTTTTAAGAGGGCCTCAGTATTCTGATACTCTCCCTTCTGAGTGGCATCACCCAAGGCGATACTCGGTCTTAAGCAGATTGGTTTAATGCTATCTTCTTCACAAATCTTTCTGATCCTCTCACAGATCCTATGGGCCTCTTGGGATGTGGTAGAGGGAAGGAGAATAGCAAACTCATCTCCTCCTAATCGAGTGATTACATCACCTTTACGGGAGATGGAATTAAGGAGAGAAGCAAAGTGTTGTAAGAGTTTATCCCCCTCATAATGACCGAGAGTATCATTTATTACCTTAAGGCCATTGATATCTACCATCATTACACTTAAAGGGTAATAACGGGGAAAGTTGTACCTTTTCAGTTCTTCCTCAAAGTAGGCTCGGTTGTAAAGGTCGGTTAGGGCATCATGGAAGCTTAGATATCTGATCTTCTCTTCAATTCTTTTACGCTCGATGGCAGTAGCCACCTGAGAGGAGACGAATTCTAGAA
>NZ_PFKO01000056.1:0-1965 GCF_002784285.1 Candidatus Infernicultor aquiphilus | reverse complement strand
TGGTATGGTTGGAGGTTTGGGGTTATTTTTATATGGAATGCAATTGCTCAGTGAGGGTTTACAAAAAAGTACTGGTGATAAGTTACCTAAAATTTTAGAATTATTAACCAATAAACCCATAATAGGAGTTGCAACCGGTACTTTAATAACTTCCATCATTCAAAGTAGTAGTGCTACAAGTGTTATAACAATTGGACTAGTTAATGCTGGTTTATTAAGCTTAAAACAAGCTATAAGCGTAATAATAGGAGCAAATATAGGGACTACGATAACTGCTCAAATTGTATCTTTTCGTTTAGAAAAATATGCTCTTCCAGCAATTGGTATTGGCTTTATCTTTAATTTTTTATCTAAAAGAAGAAGTTATAAATATTTTGGCCAAATATTACTTGGTTTTGGAATATTGTTTTTAGGCATATCAATTATATCTGATACTGCAAAACCTCTAAGAAATTATACTCCATTTTTAAAACTGATAGAAAATATGTCAAATAACCCTCTATTGGGGATCATAACAGCTTTAATTTTTACAGCTATAATTCAAAGTAGTAGCGCTACTACCGCACTCATAATTGCTATGTCTATCCAAGGCATAATTGGAATAGAAGCGGCCATTCCATTAATACTAGGAGCCAATATCGGAACTTGTTTTACTGCAGTAATAGCAAGTATAGGAAGTTCAATAACGGGGAAAAGAGTGGCGTTGTCCCATCTATTTTTTAATATTGGTGGTGTTGTCTTATTTCTATTCTTTTTAAATAAATTTACCTATTTAGTATCATTAACCTCGTCAAGTATTCCAAGGCAAATTGCTAATGCCCATACACTTTTTAATGTCTTTAACGCTATAATTTTACTTCCCTTTATTAATTTATTTGTTAGATTTATTGTTAAAATTTTACCCGGAGAAGAGATTGTACTTAAAAAAGGTCCCATCTATCTAAACAAAGATATAGTAAATACTCCATCTATAGCTTTAGGTCAAGCAATTAAAGAATTAGTTAGAATGGGGGAGATAGTAGAAAGTATGTTAAGTGATGTAATGATATCTTTTATACAAAATGATATCAATATCTTAAAAAATTTATATTTAAAAGAAGGAGTAGTAAATACTTTAGAAAAAGAAATTACCAAATATTTAGTATTAATAGCTCAGGAATCTCTAAGTATCGAACAATCAGAAATTTTAAAGGACTTAATGAATATAACCAATAATATAGAAAGGGTAGGGGATATTTCTGAAGATTTAGCTGAATTAGCTGAAGAAAAAATAAATGAAAAATTACCTTTTAGTGAAAAAGCATTAGATGAACTTAAATTTATGTTTACAAAAGTAGAATCTTCTTTTAATATATCAATCTCTGCATTAAAAAACAGGAATATAGATTTAGCTCGAGAAGTAGCTTTAAAGGAAGATGAAATTGATAAAATAGAAAAAGGACTTCGCGATAGTCATATCAATAGGTTAAATCAGGGTATTTGTTATCCCGAATCTGGAGTTATTTATTTAGACGTAATCAGTAATTTAGAAAGAATTGGAGATCATGCTAATAATATTTGTTTAATGGTAATAGATGAACTATCTAAAAATTAGGTGAATATATGTCATTAATATGGTTAGGATTAATTCAAGGATTAACTGAATTTTTTCCGGTAAGTAGTTCTGGGCATTTAGTAATCTTAAAATATTTTTTAAAATTAAATTTAACTGGTGTTGCTTTTGAAGTATTTTTACATTTTGGAACGATGTTAGCAGTAATAGTTCTTTTTAGAAAAGAGATAAAGGAATTATTAATTTCTTTTTTTAACAGCATTTATAAAATATTAGAAGGAGAAAATTTGTCTAGTATTTTAAAAAGTAATTCTTATTCAAAATTTGCCTGGTTTTTAATAATTAGCACTATACCAGCAGCAATTATTGGATATACTCTTAATTCTTATTTTGAAATACTTTTTAATAAACCT
>NZ_PFKO01000353.1:0-2145 GCF_002784285.1 Candidatus Infernicultor aquiphilus | reverse complement strand
ATATAGGGAAAATGTTCTGTCAAGGGAGTAAATTATATTTTCTTGGGAAGTGAATCAGGATTAAAGAATTCAAACCTGTTGGAAAATACCCTGTCATTTTGCCCCTTTAATGCCCCTTTAATGCCCCTTTAAAATGTAATAAGTTCCCTTTCCAGTAGTTCCAATTTTTTCTAAGATACCTTTATCCTCTAAAACTGCAAAATCTTCACTCGTTTGCCTCTTTTTGATATTGTTTAACTCCTGATACTCCTTATTTGTAATTTTTCCCTTCTCTTTAATGTAAATTACTGCTTTTGTCTGCCTTTCGTTAAGTCCCATTTCCTTGAGTCTTTCTTCGGTATAGTAATCCTTTCTCATATAGAGTGAAAATCCACTGAATTCCTCTTTAAACTCAGGTTCTGGCAGATTAACCTTGTTTAAGGAGTTAATAATTCTTCCGATTCCAGATCCATATTCTTCAATTAATCCGGCAAGATAAAATATATGGACAATAAGAGGATTTCTGGCAACTGAGGGATGGGTAGTTTTCAATTGTTCAAGGGTTATTCCCTCTGGAAGTCCTCCAATATTAAAGAACCATATCCAATCATTAAATATTTTAATCTGGGTTTGAACATTGTATCTGAAATAATCTCTATGAATCACAGCGTTTAAGAGTCCTTCTCTAATTGCTTCTAAAGGATAATCCCAGATATTTTTTCTGGTTAATTGTTCCCCGGTTATTTCATATCTTACATTTATGAAATTCTTTATCGCTTCTTCCGCTTCTTCTATTTGTTTAAATAGATTCCCTTCTATGCGTCTATCCCCTATAATGGTAGTTTCATCCTTAAATCGTCCTACTCTTACCAATGCATTTATAAAATATTTCTGGGGATCATTGCCAAATAATATTATTGCTGCATTAGTTAATTTTCCATTGATGATAAGTTTTAATTTCTTAAAAATAGTTTTTATATCTTCGTTTTCATCTTCGCTTCTTAACCTTCCACTTTTTACGGCCATTCGGATAAATTTTCTAACCGTTTCGGTATTAATCTCATCTAAACTATACTCTTCGGTAAGTCCGTCCCAGTTTGTACCTTTTATAAAAAAAGTTCTTAATCCTTCTCCCTGCATTTCTCTGGTAGTGTTTCCAACCCGAGTATAATATTTACCTTTGTAGGATATAGGTAGAGTACTTTTCTTAATCTTTATTTGAAGTACATCTTTTTTATCAACTTTAATACAGTCTATTTGGGGATGAATTCCCAGCAGATTTACTATTTTATTAGTTAAATCTCCGAGTAAGCTATTGGTATATTCAAATCCCTTTATCTCTTTTTTGTCTGATATACCAATATAGATAATTCCTCCCTCTTTATTAGCAAAAGCTGAAATAGTTTTAAATATCGATTCATTGATTTTTTCTTTAAATTCAACAGTTGTGTTTTCTGTACCTTTTAATATTTCATCTAAATTCATAACTCTAATCCCATCTTTCTTAAAATTCTCTTCGGTTTCTCAATGATTACATCTAGGTTATAACAACTTCGTATCCTTTCTACTTGTCTATTGCCTTCTTTTTGAACTATCCGGAATTTCCGGATAGTTGAACTCTTCATTAATTCTTTTTCTTTATAGATATTACCAATATGTTCATTAACAGTACGAACATCTTTTTCAAATAATTCTGCCATCTGTTTTTGAGACAGCCAAACGGTATCTTTTTTTAGATTAACTTCAAAAGTTTCTTTAATGTTTTTATGATTATATCACGTTGGTTTGAATACAGTAGGGCAGAAATTATGAGATAAAATAATATTTTTTTAAATTTATTTCAAATTCTATAAATTATTATTCGACAAAGTTATGAAAAATCCTCTTTTTTATTAGGAAAAATATTTTTAAATAGGGGTTGAAAGTGGAAAGGAGAAAGAGTATAATATTGTAACAAACAAATGTTTTATGGATTCGCAATGACAAGTAATAATAAGGAAAGGAGAAAGATAAGAATGATAAAAAAACCGATGAAGATGAGAAGTCTGGAGGAATATGGTATCCTTTATCGGAGATATGGCCGCCATCACCCAAGCCATCCACTACCAAAAAGCCATTTATTTAGTCCCCTTGCGTTCTTTAGCCGAGGAAAAACACCAGCATTTT
>NZ_PFKO01000157.1:0-1789 GCF_002784285.1 Candidatus Infernicultor aquiphilus | reverse complement strand
AGAAATTATCTCTCACCGTAATTAAGTCAACCTTATTTAAAATCCATCTCATTAATTTCTTATTAACTGGTTGGCTAATCGGGCCGATACCCTGGGCATAAATCATAACTGGTACCCTGATTATTTTTGCTCCTAATATCAACCCGAGATAATACCATATACTCCAACCTTTTCCAGTTGAATCTTGAAGTAATCCCCCTCCCCCACTAATAAAAAGATTGGTATCTCGCAAACAGTTCAAAATGCTAATTAAATGCAGTCGATTTATAGCCTTTACCTGGTAAGCCTGAGAGGTGTGTACAGGATTCTGGGAAAGAACTAATATTTTTATTTGAGGTATCTTTTCTTTAAAGGCTCTAACCATAGATTTAAGAATAGCTTCATCACCGAAATTATTAAAACCATAATAACCGGAAATCATTATCTTTACTATGGTTTTAGACTCTTTCATAATTGATTTTTTTCCTATCCTGCAATCTGGTTAAAATTCATTCCTTATTCAAAAAGAATTTAACTTTTAGCATCGGAATTTCTTTGAAATTCTGATGCTATAAAATATAGTAATCACTATTAATCCTAACCCTAAACCTAACCATACTCCATTAAAAGTACGTAACATTGAAAATAAAAAGGGAGTATGAATATGACAGAAGGTATTAATTAAAGTGACTGGAGCGATAGTCCCGATTATGATTATCGGAATTTTAAATTCTTTTACCTTTAAAAAATTCATACTCATGGCCAATAATAGAGCTGGATAACCGATTAAAAATTCTTTATTTCGGGGACGAGCAATTAAAGTTTTTTCTAAAAAGATTCTTATCTTTTCTTCAATGCTCAATACGGGAAGAAAAGAGAAATTTCCTGAACGAGAAATATAAATTACCAAAAATACAGCAAAAAAGAACATTATAATTACCTGTTCAATCAGGAGAGGTTTTTTGATATTTTCTAAAATCATTAATTTACCGGCATTCATTTTTAACCACATTATTACTAAAACTAAAAAAAGAGGGATTAGATAAGATATCTTTATCCCACTAAATTGCTCTATCCCCAGCATAAATTTATTATTGCTTAACAGAGCTGCTATTAATAGAGCACCGGAAAAGGTAATTAAAATAACTCTAAAGAAGCCAGACAAAACTTCTTTTATCATTAGAATAAATCCGGGATTATTCTTAGGAAAAGCTGTACTATTTTCTAAATTAAGATTATCTTTTCCCAAGAAATATTTTTCATTACTGATGATAGCTAAAGTAGGAAATATTAAAGCTGCCAGTAAGGCCATCAATTTTATTAAAAAGATTTCTTGATTTAAAAAGAGGAGAAAGAGAGAAAATAATATTCCTAAAAATAGTAGAGAATATTCTTGATATTTTTTTAAGTTAAAAATATTTTTCAATAGAATTAATCCACCTGAAATAACTCCCAGGATCAATAAAAGAACAAATATCTTTGGTTCTTGATAGGTGGCAGAAAGTAAACTGGCTTTTCCGGTGCTAAAACCACTCGCTTTTAAATTTTCCTTTATAGCTCTAATATAAGATAAATTCTCCTCGATAAGATCAGAGTCAGACTTCATAAAAGGTTTGATATAAAAGATTCTAACCTTTCTTTCTTTAGCTGCTCTAATCCATCTATCTAGGGCTTCCTGTTTGGGAATAATCACCATTTCCTCTTTGGTAATACTATGAACTCTAACTGCTAATTCGCTTGCTGATTGGGCAATTGTTTCAATTCCTTTCTGACCAGTAAATTCGATAATTCCGAAGGGATACCCTTTTGT
>NZ_PFKO01000277.1:8467-9356 GCF_002784285.1 Candidatus Infernicultor aquiphilus | reverse complement strand
GAGACTATCCATAAAAATATTGTTCAATTTCAATCTACGCTAGTTCCTGACAGTATAATAGGAATAGGAATTGGGGCACCTGGTCCTCTCGATATTAAAAGAGGGATTATCGATTTTGCTCCCAATTTACCGGGGTGGAGAGATGTTCCTTTAAGAAAAATATTGAAAGATGAATTTAATATGAAAATTGTTTTGGAGAATGATGCCAATGCAGCTGCTTGGGGAGAACGGTGTTTTGGAGTAGGTCAAGGGGTAGATAATTTAGTGTGTTTTACTCTGGGGACCGGGATTGGTGGGGGAATAATTATTGATGGAAAGATATATCATGGTAATAATTGTGGTGCAGCAGAGTTAGGACATATGACTGTAAATAAAGATGGTCCTCGTTGTAATTGTGGAAACTATGGTTGTTTGGAAGCCTATTCTTCCGCTATTGGAATTAAAAATAGAATAAAAAATAGAATAAAAGAGGGAATAAAGAGTGAGTTCTTAAATTTTGATAGTGATGACAAGTTATTTGAATCGCTCAGTTTAAAATCAATTTTTGAAGCTGCCCGTAAAGGGGATAAATTAACCGAGAATATAGTTGAAGAGGCTATTTCTTATTTAGGAATAGCCATTGCCAATATTACTAATATATTGAATCCTAAAATGGTGGTGTTGGTAGGAGGAATGACTAACGAAGGAGATAAACTACTTCTCCCTCTTAGAGAAGAAGTAAAAAAGAGAGCATTTTATTCCAATTATAAACCCCTTAAAATTGTTATTGGGAAACTAGATGGAAACGCTGGTGTTCTCGGGGCAGCCGCTCTCTTATGGATACCCGAAATTTACTCTCTATAATCTAGTTTAGCTAAGGATGGGCATAAATTTCGTGATAATATACTAA
>NZ_PFKO01000277.1:0-8449 GCF_002784285.1 Candidatus Infernicultor aquiphilus | reverse complement strand
ATAATTAAATGAATAATTTTAAAAAAAATAATATTTTTTATTTATAAAAAGAGGATTTTATAAATCTTTGCCGAATTAATATATTATAAAGGAGATGAAAAAAATTGGAGGTGAAAAAATGTCAAAAAATTTAATAGTTTTATTTATAGTAGTTTTATTAATTGTTGGTGGTTTTAGTATTTATACTTATGATCAGTCTAACCAAGCAAAGAAAGAATTAGAAGAAAAAAATCTTAGATTGGAAAGTAGTAATGAACTTATTTCGGAACTGAAGGAAAATATAAAAGAAAAAGAAAAACAGATTGAGGAACTAAGCGCCAATTTGACTAAAGAAAAGAAAGATTTAGAGCAAGAATATACCGATAAATTATCTATTTTAACTGAGGAAAGAGCAAAATTAGAAGCTTCGTTAGCGGAGAAGGAGAAGATCTGGCTGGATCAAGATAAAGAAAAAGAACAATTTATGATTAAATTAGAGGAGGAGGTTAAAGGATATAAAGAGAGTATAAGTAAGTTAGATAATGAAATAGTTAATTTAAAAGAAGGAGTAGTCCAGCTAACCAATGAAAAGAAAGATTTAGAGCAAGAATATACCGATAAGTTATCTGGATTAATGGAAGAAAAAATCAACCTTGGAACTTTGTTAGCAGAAAAAGAAGAGATAATTAAAACCATTGAGAGCCAGAAAGAAGAAGCTGAGCAGGCTGTTTTCTCTAAGGATAGGCTTATTTCGGAACTAACAGGAGATATAGAAGAGAAAGAAGCACAAATTAATGAATTACAGGCAAATTTAACTAAAGAAGAAAAAGATTTAGAGAAGGAATATGCGGATAAATTACCTGGATTAATGGAGGAAAAAGCTAGACTTGAAGCTCAATTAATTCAACAAGAAGAGATGTTGAAAGCTAAAGATCGCGAGAAAGAAGAATTTATCGCTAAATTAGAGACTTACACCAATCAGATTAATGAATTAAAAGATAAGTTAACCCTACAAGAAAGTGAAAAAGAGAAAGATTATACTGCAGAACTGTCAATATTACGGGAAGAGAAGAGTGCATTTGAGACTCAACTAAAAACTTCTCAAGCTCTTCTTTCGGAAAGAGAAGATACTATTACCATCCTTAAACAGCAAAAAGAAGAATCAGAAAAGAATCTTGCCGACCAGGATAAAATAGTTGTAGAATTATCTGAAAGTATAAAAGGATATGAAAATCAGGTTACGGAAATAAAAGAACAAATGGCTAAAGAGGGAAAAGAAAAAGAAGCAGAATGTGCTAGTAGATTATCCTTATTAATGGAAGAAAAGAGCATAGTAGAGGCTAAGTTAGCAGAGGCTATGCAAAAGGGCATACCAGATTATTATGAGGTTAAGAGGGGAGATTCTCTCTGGAAGATTGCTGAAAGATTTTATAACCAGGGTGAGGAATGGATAAAAATATTTGAGGCAAATCTAGACAAAATAAAGAACCCCAATTTAATTTATCCCTATCAAAGGCTTACAATTCCTAAGGAATAATTTAGTATCGTGTATCGAGTTAGCTGGTTAGTTGGTTACCTGGTTAGCTAGTTAAGATAGCAAAAGATAAATAATCAAAAACTAAGGGGCGGGTAATCCCGCCCCCTTTCTTTTACAGTATAAATTAAGATATCTAATTTTTAATCCCTCTCCCCCCGCTGTAGGCTATACGCTATATGAAAAAAAGTTTTTAATTTTGGATTATGGTTTTGCGCTTTTCGCTTTAAGTTTTTAGCTTACTAAATACTATTCACTAACGACTAATTTTATTCACATATCCTATCTATTTCTTTTTTATATTTATTATGTATCTCAAATCTCTTCATCTTCAGAGTTTCAGTTAGATCACCATCTTCAATAGTAAATTCTTTAGGAAGTAGAGCAATCCCCATAACTGTTTCATAGGGTTTAAACCCATGCTCTTTAGAGATTAATCTTTTTTGTTCTCTTTGATACAAAGATATTGTTTGGGGGTTATTAATTAATTCATTAGTATCTTTATATTTAATATCTTCTTTATCAGCATATAATTTTAAAGATTCAAAATCAGGAACAATTAGTGCTCCCAGACGAGGTTTGTCTTGACCAACTACAATAACCATATTTATATAATCACTTTCTTTTAGTTTGTCTTCGAGGGGTAAGGGCTCAACATTTTCTCCTCCTCTTAAGACTATAGTATCCTTTATTCTTCCCACAAGCTTAAGATATTTTCCGTTATAGGTCTTCTTACCTAAATCTCCGGTATTAAACCAACCTTTTTTAATTACTGCATCAGTTTTTTCTTTATTTTTATAATAACCCTTCATTATCATAGGCCCTTTAGTTAACACAATACCTATTTCGCCATTAGGTAATTCCTGATCATAATTATCCTTATCTACAATCTTTATTTTTACTTCCGGGAGGGGAGGTCCTACTGTAAACAAAATATTATATTTTTCTACTCTGCCAGCGAGGATTGGAGATGTTTCAGTCAATCCATATCCTTCACAAACCATAATTCCAACTAGGTTAAAAAATATATCAGTAGCTTTGGGAAGTGCTCCCCCGCCACTAATAGCAAACCTTAATTCTCCTCCAGTTATTTCTCTAATCTTCCTAAAGACTAGCTTATCGGCTAGCTTATATTTCCAGCCCAAGCTTTTCATTGTTCTTTTAGCCTGACTTAATTCTTCTGCGGTATATTCGTTTCGATCAAATAAAGGTAGAGTATCGTTTATAATTCCTTCAGCTTCTTTATATTTTCGTCCTATTTCGACCGCCCAATTAAATATAAATCTCTGTATAGTACTTCCTTTTTTAATATTATCCATAATCCCTTTATGTAGACTTTCCCATATTCGGGGGACACTACACATAACAGTAGGTTTTTCTGCTTTAAGATCTGGTAGAAGGACCTGTTTAAAAGGTTTACTATAAGCGGTTGAAGCCCCTACAGTTAGGGCACAATACTCTACAGTTCGTTCATAGATATGCCAGGAGGGTAGAACCGATAAGAATCTATCTTCTTTATGAATTCCTACTGTTGGTGGAGCTGTTCTTAAATTATGCAGAAAATTAGAGTTGGTAAGTGTAACTCCTTTGGGGTCAGCGGTAGTCCCAGAGGTGTAGATTATGGTTACCAGATCATCTGCTTGGGCACGGTCAGCTATCTTCGTAAAGGAAGTATCTCCCTGATTTAATAAATCTTCACCGATTTTATTTATTTTTTCAAAGGAATAAATTTGATGAGAATGTGTTTCATTATATGGTTTGTCTAGCACTACTGTCCTATTTAAAAGACTATTTTTAACGGAGTCAGCTGTATCTTTAGAGTGAGTCTCTTTTAAGAGATTTTCTATATTTTCTTCTAAGTACTTTTCTAAGAATTTTTTGGCTTCAGTTGATAAGAAGATATGCTTATTTTTATTATTCACTAAAGAATGTATAATGGTATAAAATTTTTTGCTTATTTTTTCGTTTTCTTCGAATCTGGTCGGTATAGTCCATTCCGGAGCATTTTCTTTCTCAGAAAACATATTGATTTTATCTATTAGGATAATATTTTTTATCTGAGGGAGGTCTTTAATTACACTATAAAAATTAGAAAACTGTTTCTCTCCTTCTATTATGGTAGCCTTAGAATCTGAATGATTCAGTTTAAAGTAAATGTCCTGAGATGAGCTATCACCACTGCAAGGGACATCAACTGCTCGTAGGCCAATAATTGCCAGATCAGAAATTATCCATTCAAAGCGGTTATCACTGATCAGACCTATATGGTCATATTTTTCTAAGCCAATATGTAACAGTCCAGTGCCGAATATTTTAACTTTTTGGTAGAATTCTTTATAAGATATTGGTTTGAATTTTCCTTCTTTTTTTACTTTAAAAGCAATTCTATCCCCGTATAGATTGACACTGTTTTTTAACGTTTCATTTATTGTTTGCAACTTCATAAAAATATCCCCCCCCAATCTTTATTTAATAATTATTAGTTAATATTAATAGTAGTTATTAGTACCAAGTATATAGATAAATTTAAGAAAAGTCAAATTATTAAATTACAGTATCGAGTATAGAGTTAAGAAAGAGAAAAAAAGATAGAAAAAAGATGTCTTATTTTGTCGGAATGAAAAATTATTTTTTAAAAAAAATAAATAAAAAGAAGGGTTTTTCAAAATAATGTAGAATAAAAATATAAAGAGATAAACGGAAAAGAGAAAAAATATTTTTTAGATTTTATGAATTCTTTTCTATCTTTAAAAAATTATGGTATAATTAAATCAAAATATAAAAATAAATATAACTTTATTTTTTTCTTCCAGGAGGATAGAGGGTGTGCGGATAATATCTATTGCTAATCAAAAAGGTGGAGTAGCAAAAACCACTACCACTATAAACTTGGGGGCAAGCTTAAGCTCATTAGGGAAAAAGGTATTATTGATTGACTTGGATCCCCAAGCTCATACTACTTTAGGCTTAGGCATTGAACCAGATAATTTATCTAAAACTATGTTAAATGTCTTAGAACCATATCGCTCTAAAGATAAATTAAAATTAGAAGAAATAATAATAAATTTAAAAGTAGGAGGAGGAGAGAATTTATTTTTAGCTCCTACTAATATTGATTTTGCCAGTGCAGAGTACAAACTTATAGACCAAATAGGCAGGGAAGATTTTTTAGGTGCTAGTATTAGGGAGTGCAAAATTCCTTTTGATTATATAATTATTGATTGTCCACCCTCTTTAGGAATTTTGACCGTAAATGCTTTGAAAGCATGCAATGAAGTTATTATTCCTATGCAACCCCATTATTTTGCTCTTAGAGGTATACAAGAATTTATGGAGACAGCAGAAATTGTACGAAGGAATTTAAATCACCATTTAAAAATTAATATTTTAATTACCATTGCTGAAATAAAGAATAATTTAGCCCAGGAAGTTATAGCGGAGATAAAACAGTACTTTAGTGATAAGTTACTTAAAAATATAATAAGAAAAAATATAACTTTAGTAGAGGCCAGTAGTCAGGGCGTGCCTGCATTATACTATAGTCCAAATTCTCATGGGGCTATTGATTATTATAAACTTGCTCAAGAGGTGATATCGTTTGAAAAAGAAGAGATTAGCGCGGGGATTTAGTAAAATTTTAGATTATAAAGAAGAATTAATTAGAGATACTTCGGCGGATATTATAGATAAAGTAGAAAATCAAAATAACGTTGATGAATTACCAAAAAAACCTACCAAAACTCCTAAAAAAGAATTACAAAAATTTGTAAATATTAAAGTAGTTGGCGTGGGAGGTGGAGGAAATAATGCTATTCGGGAAATGGCTAAACAGGAAATGAATAGTCTTGATCTAATAGCTATAAATACAGATCTGCAAGCTCTATCCCTATCTCAAGCTGGACAAAAGATTCAAATTGGTAAATCTCTAACTAATGGTTTAGGCACCGGGGGTAACCCTGAAATAGGTAAGAAATCAGCTGAAGAGGATAAAGATAAGATTTCTAAAGCTTTAGAAAAAGCAGATATAATTTTTATTACCGCTGGCATGGGAGGAGGGACAGGAAGTGGAGCTTCTTCGGTGGTAGCAAAGATAGCAAAACAATATGGTATTTTAACTATAGGTGTAGTAACTAAACCCTTTACTTTTGAAGGTAAAAAGAGAAAATTACAGGCAGAAACAGCTATAGAAGAATTAAAAAATGAAGTAGATGTTTTAATTACGATTTCTAATGATCGTTTATTGAAAATAATTTCTAAAGATACTTCTATGAAGAATGCTTTTGAAATGACTGATAAAGTATTGCTTCAATCTGTACAAGCTATAGCTGACCTGATTACCATTCCTGGTTTGATAAATTTAGATTTAGCTGACGTAAGAGCAGTAGCGAAAGATGGTGGTTTATCCTTAGTTGGCATCGGAACCGGAAAAGGGAAGAAGAAGGCAAGTAGTGCAGCAAAAATGGCTATCTCTAGTCCTTTATTAGAAGTATCCATAAAAGGGGCGAAATCATTATTGATTAATGTTACTGGTGGCTTAGATATGTGTTTATTTGAAATAAATGAAATAGTTGATATTATATCTAAAGCAGTCGGCCAAGATACTAATATTGTCTTTGGAGCAATTATCAATGAGGAAATGCAGGACGAAATAAGAGTATCAGTTATTGCTACCAAGTGTGAAAAAAATATTGAGGAAGAAGTAAAGAAAAAAGAATTACCTAAAGAAAATTATATAGAAAAAGATAATATTAAGATAGAAGATAAATTTAAATTAAAAGATAAATTGGTAGATGATAAAGACTTAGAGATTCCTGCTTTTTTAAGAAAAAGAATGAAAGATGATATATCAAAAGATTCTCCGAAACCGAAAAAGTTTTTATTTTAGAATATCTTTGCAAATTTAAATTATGGCTTTTTTTATTTCTACTTTTTTATAATTTTGTCTATCCTCATCAATTAGTGGGATGTTAAATGAATTTTACACTCGTTTAAAATAAATTTTGGTGCAATTATTCTTATGAAAAACGAAAAAAGAAGGCAACTTTCTTTTATTACCTATGAAGCATTCCAGAAAATCAAAAAAAACGATCCCCTAAAGATTATTTTTGAATCCCTAGACTGGACTTTTATTTATCCCTTAATTAAAAGTAAATACGTTACTAAGAAAGAATTGATTTATAATCCAGTTGATCTATTTAAAGCTCAACTTCTAATTTGGTTAGGTGAAGTAAAATCAAACCGAAAATTAGCTGAGAGCTTACAATTTAACTCACGGTATTGTGTCCTTTGTGGCTTTGACAGCTTTCTTAAGACTCCCGCTCATTCTACTTTTTCTTACTTCAGGAAAAGAATTGGAAAAGATATTTATTATAAAATTCTACACCGTTTAATTGCCCAGGTAGTAGTTGTAGCCGGAATAAATCAAATAAATATAAATAGCAATATAGTTCATATCGTAACATATTCTGATAAAAATAAAAAGAAAAGTTGTAATTGCAGCGGTAGTAGTGGAAGATGTAAGTATAATCAAAAAAAGAGACACTTTAAAGATAGAACTAATGTAAAGGTGATGACTAAAAATTTTGTAGCCTTCGGGTTTAAAGTTCAAATGATAATTAATCTTAATTCTCAATTACCGGTTGAAATTATAGTTAAACCAAAGGACAAAGAAATTTTAATTTGAAAATAGTAATTCTTTTTTAATAAAATTAATTTTATAAGAATATTGCCTTATAAAGATTTTGAAGTAAACCGATTTCCTTGCTCCGGGAGTATGGCACTGGCTTCCTTTTGTTCTGACTCCCCAAATAAAAAATAAAGTTTACCCTACTATTAAGAAAATCTACGGTAGAAAAGGATTTAGAAATAGTAAATTTACCCCAAAAATTAGATATTGTACTAACTAATTAATTTAGGAGGTTAGAATGGAAGAAGTTTTAAGATTGGAGAATATTTATAAAAACTATGGAAAAGTTGAAGCGATTCAAGATTTAAGTTTTTCCTGTGGTAGTTCTTTCCGAGTTAATTGGTGGTCATGGAATTCAATGGGGAGAATTATCGGCTCTTTCTCTGATTGCAATTATTCCCGGAGTTATTTTGGTAGTATTTTTCCAGAAATATTTAGTGAGGGGCTTAACCTTTGGAGCGGTAAAAGGATAGTTGGTGGTGATTAATTTGAAAAAAAGTAAAATCGTAATTGTAGGAAGCTATAATACAGATTTAATGTCTAAGACTCCCTGGCTTCCAAAACATGGAGAGACGGTGTTAGGTGGACCATTTAAATTGGGCCCAGGAGGAAAAGGCTCTAACCAGGCTGTAGCGGCATCAAGATTGGGTGCAGAAGTTCATTTTATAGGTTGTGTAGGAGAAGATTATTTTGGTGAGATTGCCAGAAATAATTTTATAAAAGAAAAAATTAATATAGATTATCTTAAAATAAGTAGGACCAATCACACTGGGATGGCCCTTATTTTAGTGGATGATAAAACAGCAGAAAATATGATCGTAGTAGCTCCGGGGGCTAATATGGAAATAAATATTCTATTAGTAGAAAATGCAAGAGATATTATTGTAAGTGCAGATGTAGTATTATTACAATTAGAAATTTCTGTAGAGATAGTAGAATATGTAGTAAAAATGGTGTATGAATCTAATAAAGCCATTTCTATCCTTAATCCTGCCCCGGGGAAGAAATTGGAGAGAAAAGTCTGGGAGAAAGTGTCTTTAATTACTCCCAATAGAAGTGAATTAGAACTTATTACTAATCGAAGTATTGTTACGGTTGAAGAAGCGGAAAAGGCTGCCCAGGAAGTTATTTCAGTAGGCGTAAAGAATGTAATTGTTACCTTAGGAGGAGAGGGAGCTTTAGTAGTAAATACTGATAAAACTACTTATGTACCTTCTTATCAAGTAGATATAGTCGATACTACCGGAGCA
>NZ_PFKO01000228.1:680-2003 GCF_002784285.1 Candidatus Infernicultor aquiphilus | reverse complement strand
CCTGGAAATAGATGGACCACCAGAACAGCTTAAATCTATGCACCAATTACTCCCGAGTTTGACAGTTGCAAGCAAATTTTAGGCATTTAGTACCCTCAAACCCTTAATAAATAAGGATTCTATTTTTTCTCCTTCAAAAATGTAGTGCAACAAATAATCATATTTATTATTATTATTTATTGACAATGCAAATATATATGGTATAATATATTCATGTTTATTAAGATTACTAAATCAGGACAATATGAATATGCTTATTTGGTCAGATCTTACCGAGAAGATAATAACACCAAACATGAATATTTATTTAACCTGGGGAGAGTAGACCAAATCAAGAACAATCCCAGCTTTCAAAACCTGGCCAAACGTCTCTTAGAACTATCCCAAGCAAAAGATATGGTTAGCTTAGATAACTTCTCCGAGGCTCAAATAGTCAACTGGGGTTATATGGTTTATAAAAAGATATGGAAGGAGTTTGAGTTAGATAAGATATTAAATAAACTAAGCTCAAGAAAGACCCAGTTTAACCTTAATGACAACTCTTTTCTTATGGCTATCCAACATCTACTAGAACCAAAAAGCAAGCTTAGTACCTATACCCATCAAAATCGCTATCTAGGGTTACCAGAAATAAAACTGCAGCACCTCTATCGTTCTTTAGATCTATTATCTGAAAGTAAAGAGGTATTAGAAGAAAAGATATTTTTTAAAAACCGTAACCTTTTCAACATGCAAGTAGATGTAGTATTTTACGATGTAACTACCTTTTCCTTTGAGAGTGTAAGGAAAGATAGTCTAAGGGATTTTGGCTTTTCTAAAGATGCTAAATTCAAAGAGGTTCAGGTAGTGATGGGTCTTTTAATAGACCGGGAAGGAAGACCTATAGGGTATGACCTTTTCCCCGGTAACACCTTTGAGGGAAAAACCTTAGAGGTGGCCCTTCAAAAACTGGAAAAACGCTTTGGTATACGCAAGGTAATCATCGTGGCCGATAAGGGTATAAACAGTAAGATAAACCTGAAAAAGATTACCGATAGAGGATATGACTATATACTTGCTTCTCGTATAAAAAACCTGAAAAAAGATATCAGACAAAAAATATTTAAGGATGATTATCAAGAGAGGGGAGAAATCAGCTACAAGGTAATAAGCTATATAAACAAAATTAAAGAAGCAAACCAAATCTATGAACTCCCTGAAGAACTCATTATCACCTATTCTCCCCAAAGGGCACAAAAGGACCGAGCCGACCGGGAAAGACTGATTAAAAAAGCCAGGTCTCTACTTCAGAATAAATCCTATATTAATGCCAGTAATAAAAGA
>NZ_PFKO01000228.1:0-603 GCF_002784285.1 Candidatus Infernicultor aquiphilus | reverse complement strand
GTTTGATGGATATTATGCTATCCAGACCAGTGAAAAAAATCTCAAACCCCAAGATATCCTGGCTGCCTACCACCACCTCTGGAAGATAGAAGAGTCATTTCGCCTCATGAAAACTACTCTGGAGGTAAGACCAGTATTTCACTGGACCGAACCGAGGATAAAAGGTCATTTTGTGATCTGTTTTTTAGCCTTTCTCCTAGAGAGGACCTTAGAATCTAAGCTTAAAAGAGCTCACCTAGCAGCAACACCACCCCAAATTCGAGAAGCCCTAAATTCGATGAATTTTGCGGAAGTTAAGATAAAACAGAAGAAGTTTTATATTAAAACCAAGTTTAATAGTTTGGGTAATAAGATTTTAAGGTTGTCGCGCATAAAACCACCCCCAAATGTTACACCAACTAGTGAGTTATCTTTGTAAAATAAAAAAATGTAGTGCAAAAATGCGCATTATCATTTTTTTATTTGTTGATAAATAAGGGGTTTCGTGAGATTAAGTGTCAAAGTCGGGAATTACTCAAGAAGGCTCTTGAAACTGGTGAAGAACAGCAGACTGAGCAGAGCTTTACGACTCTCTTCGGCCAAAAATACTTTCAGACCCGGATC
>NZ_PFKO01000197.1:1063-1622 GCF_002784285.1 Candidatus Infernicultor aquiphilus | reverse complement strand
CTTTAGATTACTTTCACCGTATCTATTCTTTGCAATTATTAGCTCTCCTTTATGTTCAAATTCTTTTTCATTTTCAGTATCCTTAGCTTTCCTAAATGCAGCTTCCCTGTACAGCAACAACACCAAGTCTGCGTCATATTCAATTTCTCCACTGCCTCTAATATCACTTATATCCGGGATTTTTTTGCGTCTATCAGCATAATCCCTATTAATGGAAGCAATTACAATAAATGGGATATTAGCTTCGCTTGACAGAATTTTAAGCTCATTAGAAATATTACTAATTGTCTCATACATTGTTTTACCTTTATCGGCAGGCTTAAGCAGTTGAAGATAATCTATCATAACAATATCTATATCTTTTTCCTCTTTTATTTTAGCTCTTATATCACTGGTTTTAATTTCCTCCTCCCCGAGTTTTAGTAATTTAAACTGTTCTATTTTAGCTCTTGTATTATTAATCTCTTTCCATTCATTTATGTTTAAACTTTTCATATCAAACATCATTTTTGAAAAACTGATTCCGCTAATACATGATATTAGTTTTGTATACAAGCCT
>NZ_PFKO01000197.1:0-1043 GCF_002784285.1 Candidatus Infernicultor aquiphilus | reverse complement strand
TATATATAAAACTTTCTTATTTTGTTTTCCGCAAATATAAGAAAGGAAATTTAACAGTAGGGTAGATTTCCCTACTCCCTGAGCAGAAGCTATAATACTGTAGGTACCTCTCATAAAGCCCCCGGTAAATCTATCAAGTTTTGGAAAGCCAGTCTTAATCACCGGTAAGCTTTTTTGTGTTATATAATTTTCAAATTCTTCATCAACATCTAATTCATCTTTTTTTATAACAACCTTCCTCATACTGCTGTCATAAAAATTTCTTATCTCATCTACACCCTTTCCTTCCTCAACCATAATAGTTATCCTGTATGCTATATCCTGTAAGATTCTTTTATATGTTAGTTCTTTTAATTTTTTTAGCTGCAAATCAAATTGCGATGGTATAACTGAGTATTGCCTATTCACCAGGTGATAGAAGCTTATTTGTTTTCTTACCGCTGAAATATCAATTACATTTTCTTTTTTATATAAAGCATAAAAAATACTGTAAATATTAATAGCTACAGGTGAATAAAAATCATCTTCAGTTAAATATAAAATTTTATGTTGCAACTTAGGATTAAAAGCTATGTTTGCAAGTATATCTAATTCAAGTTCACCATCAAATATTGGTATGGTATTTATCCTGCCTGTTTTTAAAGCATTAAACTGTTCTGTATTTTTCTGAGGCATCTTCTTCATATTTTTCACTTTTTGTGCTTCCCCCTTTTTCCTGCCACCTGCTAAGCCAATTTGTTATAAACCGTCTATAGTTTTTCTTTTTCTTTTTTGGATTAGCAATAAGCCAGGATCTCATTTGCTTTAGTCCTAAATTAATATCACAAGCTGGATAAGCTTCTTTCCAGATATCTATATCTTCACTGGTTATATTTTCCCATTTGTTAGTTTCAAAAGTAAAATTTATAATTGCTTTAGCTTGAAGTGATTTATCACTCCGAGCAGTAGTATCTCTTGTATTATTTTCATTATTTATATTATTATCATTATTGTTAGTGTCTTTTTGTTGTATCGTTTTTGAACTTCTGTTGTCTTTCTGTTGT
>NZ_PFKO01000119.1:0-2058 GCF_002784285.1 Candidatus Infernicultor aquiphilus | reverse complement strand
TTTTAGTATCTTTTTGGGGAGTTCCTTTTTCTTTAGCATCTAAGAAATAACTAATATATTGAAACATTAAACCTTGCTGTTTGGATATTAGACCTGCATAAACCCTCTTTACTACTAAGTTTTTTTCTAAGAAGATGGCTGTGGGTAAAACTTCAATATTGTAAAGATTACTCAGTTCATTCTGGCTATCTAAAAGGATAGGAAAAAATATTTTTTTGCTATTCCAAAATTCTTTAATCCCGATTACATCTTCTTCTTTTTGATCTTTAGTAGTATTTATCATAATTACCTGGTATTTCTCATTAATGATGCGTCCTTCGAAATATTCGGCCAGATCTTTTATGCCAAAGACTGAATCCTCATTCTCATTATTACAAAAGTAAAGAATAAGAAGTTTTTGCTTTTCTTGGTAATCTTCTAAATTAAAGGTTTCCCCATTTATATTCTTAAGGGTAAAGCTGGGTGCAGGAAAACCCGGCCTAAAAGATGAAGTAAAAGCGAATGAATAAAAAGAAACTAAAAAAGCAATTATTAACAAAACAGTTAAAAGAATATTTTTTTTATTACTTAGCGAAAAAATCATCTAAAACACCTCCTAATTAATTCTCCAATTTATCAATTCTCCAATTTACCGATTAATCAATCCACCGATTGGCTAATTTACCAATTCCCCATTAGTAAAAAATTCCGCTGCTATAGAACAAGAGCCCAGCTAATCCAAAAAATAGCAGGGTCATCGCCATCTTGATCTTCCCAAAATTCTTTTGAGTAAGAGCAGCCCACTGCGTCGAAGAAGTTCCCCAATAGGTAAAAGAGAAAACCAAGATGAGGGGGACTACAAACATCAAGTTATAGAATAAGAGATAAAATAAGGCATTAACCTTCAAATCAGGGATACTGCTGATAAACATAATAGTAGGTAGATAAAGTTGACCAGTACAGGCTAATTCTAAAAGAGAGACTATAAAACCAGTTACCGCCGCCATCAAAATATAGTTACTTAGTTTTACATTTTTACGAATAGTGGAATGGATCATCTTCTTTATAAAAGGAGATAACTGCAGCTTAGCATCTTTACTGGTCCCCGTTACTTTGAATTGAATATAATCATACAAACTTATAATTCCTAAAATAACCGCAATTAGAGCAGTCACCATATAAAATATCTTCCTCATTAAGGGTAAAAAAGACAAAGAAGTAACGATTTTCAGGGCTCCGGTGCCAATTAAAAAATAGGTTAAAAAATTAGCAAAAGTAAACATTCCTCCTACCCAAAGGATATCTCTCCCTTTACGATTAATTAGGGTAAGATAGGAGATAAAAAAGATAATAGTAGCAAAGGAACAAGGATTTAAGCCATCAATAAATCCACTTATTCCTACGGTAGCCAGCCCAAAAGATTGGAAGCGGGCAATTAATCTTTCTCGAGCAGTAAGATCTTTTTCCTTAACTCTCTCCCAGGGAGCGACAGTTTCTGTGGTTGAATATTTCTCGATTAGTTCTTCTAAATTTTCATAAGTAATATCATTTCTAAAAAGGTAATCATCTCCTATAAATATAACCGGGACTAAAAGTCTTTCCTCTTCAGGCATCTGATATAATTCACCTAGTGTTTCAGCTAATTCTATACTCTCAGGTAGATTAATATCAAAACTTTTCAGGATTAGATTATCAGGATATTTTTGAGAAATATTTTCTAACTCAATCTTGACCCTGTCACAATCATGACATCCCGGCTCAAAAAAATAAGCTAAATAAATTGGGGGATCCGCTGCACTAGTGGAATTAGAAGCATAGGAATTAATAATATATAAGAAGGAAAATTGAGTGAAAAAAAGAATAAGAAATAAGGAAAGAGTAATAGCAACTAAATAGAGATAAACTTTTTTTTGATTTACATTGTTAAATTTATTATTCATTAATTTAGATCTCATTATATTTTTCCTTTAACCATATTATCAGAATAATTAAAAATTCTTTACGGTTTATATTTCTTATAAAATAATTTTATATGATAAACCTATCATACGTTTATAAAATTGTCAAGAAAATAAATTA
>NZ_PFKO01000134.1:0-2031 GCF_002784285.1 Candidatus Infernicultor aquiphilus | reverse complement strand
AAAAAATCTCTGTTTGCAGGCATAGAGAAAGCTATTATAGGCAATAGATTAGGTGATATTTCTTTTGCTATACAAAAAACAGTAGAAAATTTTAATTTCTCTGTAGTAAGAGAATATGTAGGTCATGGAGTAGGTTGTTATTTGCATGAAGAACCACAAATACCAAATTATGGGGTTCCTCATACTGGTTTAATGCTAGAAGAGGGAATGGTATTAGCCCTTGAACCTATGGTAAATATGGGTGATTACAAAACAAGACTTTGTAATAATGGGTGGACAGTTGTAACAGAAGACGGAAGGCGATCAGCACATTTTGAACATAGTATAGCTATAACTGCAGATGGGAACGAAATATTAACTATTCTTTAAATAAATTAGTTACTTTTAAATGGTTTAAATAAAAGATATTTTAAGCGGTGGAATAATTAATGGTGAAAGAAAAGTGTATAGAAATGCAAGGAAAAGTTATTCAAGCTTTACCTAATGCTACTTTTCGGGTTGAATTGGAAAATGGTTGTGAAATATTAGCCCATATTTCAGGTAAAATTAGGATGCATTTTATTAGAATTTTACCTGGAGACAGAGTAAAAGTTGAAATATCACCTTATGATTTAACCCAGGGCAGAATCGTTTATAGATTATAAATTTGTATCACTTATCTCGTGAATCGTATCTCATTTTCTAGCGGGCAGCGTTTAGCATAGAGGAGATAGGATTTAGGAGTTAGAATTAAATAGAAATTTTGAAGGAGAATTTTATTTAACCATACTGTAACTATGCACTACACGCTATAAGCTAAACTATTTATGGAGGAAATAAATAAATGAAAGTAAGATCATCGGTTAAAAAAATTTGTGCAAAGTGTAAAATAATTAAAAGAAAAGGTAAAATAAGAGTAATTTGTAGCAATCCAAAACATAAACAGAGACAAGGTAAATAATATCAAAGGAGGATATATTAAGATATGGCCAGAATAGCTGGAGTAGATTTACCCAGAAATAAGAGGATAGAATATGCTTTAACTTATATCTATGGAATTGGTATTACCAGCGCACAATCCATATTGAAGGAATCAAAAGTTAATTTCGATACCAGATCTAAAGATTTGACTGAAGAAGAGATAAATAAGATAAAGGAAATTATTGATAAAAATTATAAAGTAGAAGGGGAACGTAGAAGTGAAGTTACTATCTCTATAAAAAGGCTTATGGATATAGGTTCATATAGAGGATTAAGACATCGAAAAGGACTTCCGGTTAGGGGTCAAAGAACTAAAACTAATGCGAGAACTCGAAAGGGACGCACCAAGACAGTAGGAGCAAAAGCAAAGAAAAATATAGATAAGGAAAGGAGTAATTTAATTGACCGAAAAGAAAAAAATAAAGAAAACCAAGAAGAAAGTTAAAAAAAATATAGTATCAGGAATAGCTCATATTAAATCTACTTTTAATAATACTATAGTTACTATTACGGATAAATATGGAAATGTAATTGCTTGGTCTAGTGCTGGAAATATGGGTTATAAGGGAAGTAAAAAAAGTACTTCCTTCGCTGCTCAAGTAGCCGCAGAGGCAGTGGCGAAAAAAGCGATGGATCAAGGGATGAAAGAAGTAGATGTATTAGTAAAAGGTCCTGGTCCAGGCCGAGAAACAGCAATTAGATCTTTGCAAGCAATTGGTTTAAAAGTTAATATAATTAAGGATGCCACCCCAATTCCACACAATGGTTGTAGGCCTCCAAAACAAAGAAGGATATAAATTAGTCGTTAGTGAATAGTGAATAGTCGTTAGTTTCAAATATAAAATGCAAGATAAATTAGTTAGTTAGATAGTAGTTCGTTTTCTAAATATCTTTACATTTTGTTCTGTCATTGCGAGGAGCAAAGCGACGAAGCAATCCCTTAATTTGTAAGGACTTGAGATTGCTTCGCTATCGCTCGCAATGACAAATCATTGTAACATTATTAAGGAAACGCTCTACTAGTTAGTGGTTAATTAGTAAATGAATTATTAGTATTAAACTAGCTAATTA
>NZ_PFKO01000195.1:0-9492 GCF_002784285.1 Candidatus Infernicultor aquiphilus | reverse complement strand
CGTTCTGCAACTAAAGTTAGGAAAGATATAATAGCTTCTGCCGTTGAGACCGGAAATTTAAAGCTGATTATTCGGGGTGGAGTTGGAGTGGATAATATAGATGTAACTTATGCTGAATCGAAAGGGATAAAGGTTAGAAATACTCCCAAATCGAGCAGTTTAGCAGTGGCAGAATTAGCTTTGGGTCATATGTTCTCTCTGGCTCGATTTATTGGAATTGCCAATGTTACCATGAGAGAAGGTAAATGGAACAAAAATAAATATACCGGGATAGAACTTTCCGGCAAAACTTTAGGACTTATAGGATTTGGTAGAATCGGAAGAGAATTAGCTAAAAAAGCTAAAGCATTAGAGATGAAGATTATCTATAATGATATTTTAGGCCCAACCAAAGATTGTCCTGAATATTCTTTTGTTTCTCTGGATCAACTTCTAACTGATTCTGACTTTATCTCCTTACATCTACCAGGGAATGAAGATGAATCTCCGGTGATTGGTAAACCAGAATTTTCCAAGATGAAAGACGGAGTATATCTTATTAATTGTGCCCGAGGTAGTGTGGTAGATGAGGCAGCTTTATTGGAGGCACTAAATTCCGGGAAGATTGCTGGAGCGGGGATTGATGTATTTCCCGAAGAGCCAACCAAGAATCTGGAACTGGTAAATCACGAAAGAGTTTCGGTAACTCCACATATCGGAGCTTCTACCAAAGAAGCTCAAAAAAGGATTGGAGAAGAAATCATTTCGATTATTAAAGATAATTTTTAAAGTAGAGGATGAAAAATGGCAATAATCAAACCGTTTAGAGCTTTAAGACCTATACCTGAATTAGTATCCCAAGTAGCTTCCCCGCCTTACGATGTAATGAATAGAGAAGAAGCTTACCAGAGGGCCAAGAATAATCCTTATTCCTTTCTTCATGTGAGTAAAGCTGAAATAGATCTTGATTCTACTATAAACCATTATGAGGAGAAAGTGTATGAAAAAGCTAGAGATAATTTGATTAAATTGATTGAAGAGAAGGTATATTTAAAAGAAGAAAAAGAGACTTTCTATATCTATAGGCAAATTATGGAAGGGAGAATTCAAACTGGGCTGGTAGTTTGTGCTTCTATTGATGATTATCTTAATGATATAATTAAAAAACATGAAAATACCCGAGCAGATAAAGAAGAAGATCGGGTAAAACATATTGAATATACTGATGCTAATACTGGACTCGTTTTTCTTACTTATAAAGCCAAGGAAGAAATAAATCAAATTATAAATAAATGGATTGAGGTAAAAAGTCCAGTATATGATTTTACTTCTGAGGATAGAATAACCCATACCTGTTGGATAATTGATGATAAATCAATAATTCAGCAATTAGTAAATTTATTTACCAAAATTGATTATTTCTACATCGCTGATGGGCATCATAGGGCGGCAGCAGGGGCAAAAGTGGGGCTTAAAAAAAGAGAACAATTTAAAAATTATACCGGAAAGGAAGAGTTTAATTACTTTTTGTCGGTTCTTTTCCCCCATAATGAACTTTATATTATGGAGTATAATCGGGTGGTGGCTGATTTATATGGAAATTCTCCAGAAGAATTTATTCGAAAAATTTCTGAAAAGTTTACTATAGAAAATTATAGTGATAAAAGTCCCTACCAACCAGAAGCTAAACATCTCTTCGGGATGTATTTAGGTAATTGCTGGTATAAATTTACCGTCAAACCGGGAACTTTTGACCAAGATGATGTAGTGAATAGTCTTGATGTATCGATACTGCAAAATAATCTTCTTGCCCCGATTTTGGGAGTACAAGATCCACGAACAGATGAGAGAATTGAATTTGTAGGCGGAATTAGAGGTTTAGAAGAGCTGGAAAGAAGAGTTGATAGGGGGATGAAAGTGGCTTTTTCTTTATATCCCAGCTCCATAGAAGAATTGATGGAAATTGCTGATGCAGGGAAATTAATGCCTCCCAAATCGACCTGGTTCGAACCTAAACTTCGTAGCGGTATCTTTATCCATAAGTTATCAGAATAAAAAATATTTCCAAAATAGTATTTGACAAAACAATTTGTATATGTTAATATTTTTTAAAATTAAATATATGAATACAGAAGTGTATCTAGGGTTCCGTCTAATTAATGGTTAGAGTCTGGACCAAGCGATGCAAAGTATCCAAGCTGATATGGATATTACACTTTTAGGATAAAAGCCTGAGAGATAGGTTCTGTTGATATTACTAACATTACCTATTTTTCAGGTTTTTTTATAAATAAATATTTAACACTTTAAATACTTGAAGAATGGTAAAGATATTGATTTTAATGAACAATAGAGAGAATTATGACTAATATAGATTATGAAGACTATTTAAAAACATTAAATAAAATAAGTAGAGCTATAACTTCTGATCTTTATCTTGAGGATATATTAAAACTTATTGTAACTTTAACTGCCAATGTAATGAAAGCAAAAGTTTGTAATGTATGGTTAATAGATGAAAAAAAACAAGAATTTAATATTAAAGCTACTCAATCAATGCACCAAGAATATCTTAAAAAAAGAACCATAAAATTAAATGAAGGCATAGTAGGATTAGTAGCTAGAGAGAAAAAACCAAAAATAATTTTTGATGTATTAAAAGATGAACAATACAAAGAAAAAAATCTGGCTATAAAAGAAGGCTTAGTCTCTATGGCTAGTATTCCTATGATAGTAAAAAATGAAGTTATTGGCGTTCTTAATGTTTATACCAATAAATATTATGAATTTACTACATCTGAGATTACTCTTTTAAGCACCATTGCCAATCAAGCAGCGGTAGCTATTGAAAAAACTGAACTAATAGTTAAAACTAAAATAATTCAGGAAGAATTAGAAACCAGAAAAAAGGTAGAAAAAGCAAAAGGTATATTGATGAAGGAGAAAGATATAAGCGAAGAGGAAGCATTTTCTTTGATAAGAAAATCTAGTATGGATAAACGAATCTCCATGAAGGAGATTGCCGAGGCCATAATACTTTCTGATGAAATTCGGCAAATAAAATGAATTAATATATTACACACCTAACCTAAATCAACTATTACTAATTACTAAGTTTTTAGGAGATATGATTTTTAATTATTATTTTTACAAATAAAAAAATAGAAAATAGATAAATAATTTAAATTTCTACAAGGGAGTAGAATAAACGGCAAAGAAGCTCAACTATTTAAACAAGGCCAAAGAAGCCCTTTTTGACAGCGTATGTCTTAGAAGGGCTTCTTCTTTTTTAGATTAGGCCTTTTCATTGAGGCAAATAAAGAGAAAATGGGAGGTGTTATTGTTTATTCTATATCTTAATATTAAATGTTAAATATAAAAAATATTTATGGTAATTAAAAAACTTAATTTAGGAGGAAAATTAACGATGACAAGTCAAATAGACACTTTGAAAATGATGCCAATACAATTGGAAAAAGATACTAATCAAGCAAGTGCTTTTGAAGTAGCACAGATACAATTAGAAAAAGCTGTTAAAAAAATGAATTTAGATCCTAATATATTAGCTCAACTTAAAGAACCAGAAAAAGTCCTAATAGTTTCTATTCCAGTAAAGATGGATAATGGAACCGTAAAAGTATTTACCGGTTATCGAGCACAATATAATTCTGCTCGAGGCCCACTAAAAGGAGGAGTAAGGTATCATCCCGATGTGACTTTAGATGAAGTAAAAGCCCTCTCTGCCTGGATGACCTGGAAGTGTGCTGTTGCGGGAATTCCTTATGGTGGAGCCAAGGGAGGAGTAATTTGTAGTCCAAAAGAAATGTCAGAGGGGGAGCTAGAAAGACTTTCCCGAAGATATATCTATGAAATTTCATCTATTATCGGTCCTAAAAAAGATATTCCTGCACCCGATGTTTATACTACCCCCAAGATTATGGGTTGGTATATAGATACATATAATAAACTTACTGGAGGAGCAAGTTTTTCCACTATAACTGGGAAGCCTTTAGAATTATGGGGTTCAGAGGGTAGGGGAGAAGCTACCGCCCGTGGTTTATCTTATACGGTAGAAGTAGCTGCAAAAAAGCTAAGTATTAATCCTTTAGAGGCTACAGCAGTAATTCAAGGGTATGGGAATGCCGGTTCAATCTCTGCTAAATTACTTCATGAACAAGGATATAAAATTATCGCGGTCAGTGATTCTAAAGGTGGGATTTATAATCCTCAAGGGATCGATATTTTAGGGGTTTCAGATTATAAAACTAAAACCGGTTCAGTAAAAGGTTTTCCGAAGGCAGAATTTATCTCCCATAAAGATTTATTAGAACTAGAATGCGATGTTTTAGTACCGGCAGCCTTAGAAAGGGTAATAACTGAGAAGAATGCAAATAATATAAAAGCAAAAATAATAGCTGAAGCTGCAAATGGGCCTACTACTCCAGAGGCAGATGAAATATTGTTTCAGAAAGGAATTTTCATAATTCCTGATATTTTAGCTAATGCTGGTGGTGTTATTGTATCTTACTTTGAATGGGTGCAAGGTCTTTATGGCTATTTCTGGAGTGAGGAAAAAGTGAATTCAAGATTAAAAAAGCTAATCTTAAAGGCATTTAATGAAGTCTCAAGAATTGCTGAGAAAGAAAAAACAGATAATCGGACTGCAGCATATATATATGCTGTATCACAGGTAGCGAAGGCAATGAAAGTGCGAGGAATCTGGCCTTAAATTTTTAGATTAATCTATTTATTAAGTAAAGTCTAATCAGATTAAAGGAGAGTGAGCAGATGGCAAAAGTAGAATTTAGTAAGCGAACCAATCTTATAGAACAGGCAGTTTATAAATTTAATCTTCAGGATATACCCGAATCTAATCTTTATCGGGAGATATTTCCATACAAAGAGATACCCAAAGTAACCTTTAACCATAGACATGTTCCGATGTTTGTTCCTGAGGAGATCTGGATTACGGATACTACTTTTAGGGATGGTCAGCAATCCAGATCTCCCTATAAAGTAGATCAGATAGTAAGAATTTACGATTATTTACATGAACTCGATAATGATTCTGGGCTTATAAGACAGACAGAATTTTTTATTTATTCCCAAGGCGATAGAGAAGCCGTGGGAAAATGCCTGAGTAGAGAATATCTGTACCCTGAAGTAACCACTTGGATAAGGGCAAAGAAAGAGGATTTTAAATTAGTCAAGGAGATGGGCATAAAAGAAACAGGTATATTAGTCCCTTGTTCTGATTATCATATATTTAAAAAACTTCACCTTACTCGGAAACAGGCAGTAGAATTATATATTTCTATTGTAAAATTAGCTCTGGAAAATGGAATAATTCCCCGGTGTCATTTTGAAGATATTACTCGGGCTGATTTTTATGGTTTTGTGGTTCCTTTTGCCAATGAGCTTATGAAACTTTCTCGAGAGGCGAAGATTCCTATTAAAATTAGGGCTTGTGATACTTTAGGTTTAGGTGTTTCTTATCCGGGGGCAGCTTTACCTCGATGTGTGCAAGGCATTATATATGGACTTAGACATTATGCTGAGGTGCCCTCAGAATGGCTCGAGTGGCATGGGCATAATGATTTTTATAAAGTGGTAACTAATTCCACTACCGCCTGGCTTTATGGTGCCTCTTCTGTGAATACTTCTCTTTTGGGAATAGGTGAAAGAACTGGGAATTGTCCTCTGGAAGCAATGGTTATTGAGTATGTTCAACTTAGAGGGACGATAAGAAATATGAAATTGGAGGTCATAACTGAGATAGCTAATTATTACGAAAAAGAGCTCAAATATCGAATTCCATCTCAAACTCCTTTTGTGGGGAAAAATTTTAATAGAACCAGAGCGGGAATTCATGCGGATGGAATATTAAAGGATGAAGAAATTTATAATATATTTGATACAGAAAAAATATTGAATAAACCCGTATTAGTAACAGTTGGCTCGCATTCAGGGCTAGCTGGGATTGCTTTTTGGATAAACAAATATTTTAAATTAGAGGGAGAAAGAAAAATAAGTAAAAAAGATCCTAGGGTTTTAAAGATAAAAGAATGCATTGACCAAGAATATGCAACCGGTAGGGTAACTAGTTTTAGTGATGAAGAACTAAAATCTTTTACCAGAATGCATATACCAGAATTATTTGAAGAGTTGAAAATAAAAAGTAATGAAAACGGGTCGGATAAATCCGACTCCTACATAATTAAAAGCAATAGTTTATTAGAAAAATAGCTTTGAATTTTGAATTAAGGAGGTTTTAAAGGTTGCCTTTAACGATTACGCAAAAGATAATAAAAAGTCATTTAATCAAGGGGAAGATGGTTTTTGGAGAAGAAATAATAATAAGTATTGACCAGACGCTTACTCAAGATTCCACTGGAACAATGGTTTATCTTGAATTTGAAGCGTTAGGTATGGATAGGGTAAAGACAGAAAGGTCAGTAGCATATATTGATCATAATATATTACAAACTGGACCTGAAAATGCTGATGATCATTTATATATTCAAACTATAGCTAAAAAGTACGGAATATTTTTTTCCAAACCAGGTAACGGTATATGCCATCAAGTTCATTTGGAAAGATTTACCATCCCAGGGCAAACCCTCTTAGGATCAGATAGCCATACTCCTACAGCTGGGGCGGTAGGGATGTTAGCAATAGGAGCTGGGGGAATGGATGTTGCGATAGCAATGGGCACTGGAGAGTATTATATCACCATGCCTGAAGTGGTGAAGGTAAATCTTAAGGGGAAATTACCTCCCTGGGTTTCAGCAAAAGATATCATATTAGAAATTCTAAAAAGGTTAACTGTCAAGGGGGGTGTTGGTAAGGTATTTGAATATGTTGGTGAGGGCATAAAAGATTTATCTGTTCCTCAAAGGGCAACGATTACTAATATGGGAACCGAATTAGGAGCATTAAGTTCTATATTCCCCAGTGATGAGGTAACCTTGGAGTTTTTAAAAGCACAACAAAGAGAGAATGATTTTTTAGCAATAAACGCTGACTATGAAGCAATCTATGATGAAGAGATAGAGATAGACCTTTCTCAATTAGAACCCTTAGTAGCCTGTCCTCATAGTCCAGATAAAGTAGTGACGGTATCTTCTTTAAAAGGGCTTAAGGTTGATCAGATAGTTATAGGTAGCTGTACAAATTCCTCATATATTGATTTGATGAAAGTAGCAAAGATACTGGAAGGGAAAACTATTGCTGAAAATGTTTCTTTAGTGATAGCACCAGGATCGAGACAAGTATTAAGTATGCTGGCTAAAGAAGGGGCGTTGGTTTCTTTAATTGCAGCAGGAGCAAGAATTCTGGAATGTGCTTGTGGACCCTGTATAGGTATGGGGCAATCTCCATCAACAAATAGTGTATCTTTGCGAACTTTTAATCGAAATTTTGAAGGGAGATCTGGTACCCCTTCAGCAAAAGTTTATTTGGTTAGTCCTGAAGTTGCCGCAGCTTCAGCTATTACTGGTTATCTTACTGATCCAAGGGAGTTAGGGGCACCTATTATAATTGAAGAACCAAAAATGTTTTTGATAAATGATAATCTAATAATACCATCTCTTAAAAATTGTAGCGGAGTAGAAGTAATCAAAGGACCAAATATAAAACCATTTCCCAAAGGTCATCCTTTAGGTAAAGAGGTTCAAGGAAAAGTTTTAATCAAAGTAGGGGATAATATCACCACAGATCATATTATGCCATCAAATGCAAAACTTCTTCCTTATAGGTCAAATATACCCTATCTTTCTGATTATTGTTTGACCCCTTGCGATAAAGATTTTCCGAAGAAGGCAAGGGAAAACAGAGGTGGTTTTATAATTGGAGGTATAAACTACGGACAAGGATCAAGTAGGGAACATGCAGCTCTTATCCCTTTATATTTAGGGGTAAAGGCAGTTTTAGCAAAATCATTTGCTAGAATACATCAAGCAAATCTTATAAATAACGGAATAATTACCTTGATATTCGAAAATCCAGAGGATTATGATAATGTTGAAGAAATGGATGAACTTTTAATAGAGAATGCCTTTCTACAGCTTAAAAAAGGCGTAGTTAAGGTAAAAAATATGACCAATGGCAAGGAATATAAGATGATTTTAAAAATTACACCAAGACAGAAAGAGATAATAGTTCAAGGAGGCATTTTAAATTTAGTAAAATCAAAAGGAAGTATAAAAAAATAATTAGTTAGGAGGAAATAAAATTGGCTTATAATATTACCTTAATTCCGGGAGATGGAATTGGGCCGGAGGTTATCAAGGCGGCTCGAATAGTTTTAGAAGCAAGCGGCGTGAAAATTAATTGGGAAATTGTGGAAGCTGGTGAAGAAGTTATTCAAAAATTTGGTACACCTCTTCCTAATTATGTGATTGATAGCATTAAAAAAAATAAAGTAGCCCTAAAAGGACCCATAACTACTCCTATAGGTACCGGCTTTAGAAGTGTTAATGTAGAATTAAGACAGACATTAGACTTATATGCAAATGTTAGACCAGTAAAATCATATAAAGGTGTACCCTCTCGATATTCGGATATTGATTTAGTGATAGTTAGAGAAAATACAGAGGACTTATACGCCGGGATAGAGCATAAGATAGGAGAAGATGCTGCCGAAAGTATAAAGATTATAACCAGGAAAGCCAGCGAGAGAATAGCCAGATTTGCTTTTAAATTGGCTAAGAGGGAAGAAAGAAAAAAAGTTACCGTGGTACATAAGGCAAATATAATGAAATATACCGATGGGCTTTTTTTAGAGTGCGTTAGGAAGGTATCTCAAGAGTATCCAGAGATAGTTTTTGAGGAAATGATAGTAGATGCAATGAGTATGAAATTAGTTCAGGTACCCAATAACTATGATGTCTTAGTTATGCCCAATCTTTATGGAGACATACTTTCTGACTTAGCTGCAGGGCTGGTTGGTGGTCTTGGAGTGGTACCAGGGGCTAATATAGGAGACAAAGAGGCAATATTTGAACCAGTACATGGGTCTGCACCAAAAGCATTAGAAGCAAATACGGCTAATCCAACAGCAGCAATTCTTTCCGGTGTGATGATGTTAAAGTATTTGGGGGAAAGTAAGGCAGCAGATAGAGTAGAAAAAGCGGTAGTAAAAGTATTAGAGGAAGGAAAATATTTAACTCGCGATCTCGGTGGTAACAACGGGACAGTAGAATATGCTAAAGCGGTTATAGATGCTATGGAATAAATATGACCGAATAGATTTATACAATAATGAGTCCCCTCTAAAAACCTCATCAAGCAAGTGGACAACATTTTATTTTAAAATTGGGCAATTGGCAGAATTTAACCATAAAAAAGATGAAACGAAAAATATTGCGCAATTTCTTGACCAATTTGAAACAAGTTTTTAAAAAACAGATGGTTTTCGGTCTTCATTAGTCCCAATAAACCGCATAAACTCGGATTTACCGTCAGATAGCGGTGGATTCTCCCAAAGTTTATCGATATTCCCATACTGCAGGC
>NZ_PFKO01000126.1:502-2542 GCF_002784285.1 Candidatus Infernicultor aquiphilus | reverse complement strand
ATTGCTTTAGCTTTTGAAATGCAAATAGTAAAAAAAGTACCAGCCGGTAAAGATGATATCCCGGTTCATAAAATAATCACCGAGGATAGAATAATAACATCCGTATCTCGTAACAAAAATTAAGTAGTGCAATAAATAGAATGTCATTGCGAGGAGTGAAGCGACGAAGCAATCTCAAAAGAGATTGCCACGCTTCGATAAATCGAAGCTCGCAATGACAACCAAATCAAATTAATCGTTTATTTTTCTTGTGTCGAATGTTAAGTTTGTTTAATAATTTCTTATCAACGAGATACGAGATATGTGATGCGCGATACGCAATACGCACCACGATATACGAGGAAGAGGAGAATTTAATAATTATGGAATTAAACGAGAAGAATAAAATAGAAGAAACAGAAGAAACAGAAAAAAAATCAGTAGAAGAAATTAAAGAAATGTTCGATGAATCGCTGGAAACATTTAAGAAGATAGAAAGAGGAGATATAATTAAAGGTAAGATAATAGAGGTTAATGAAGATGGTTATTTAGTGGATATGAAATATAAAATGGAAGGGTATCTTCCCAAGAATGAAACATCACTTTTTTCGAAAGAAGGGGGAGGTATAACTAATACTTTAGAAATCGGGGATGAAGTTTATGTATTTGTAGATAGTGTTGATGAAAAAAACGAAAATGTTATTTTATCCAAAGAAAAAGCAAAATATATCCAATTATGGGAAGAACTTAATGAAATATATAGAAAGAAGAAAAAGATTACCGCGGAAGTAATAGAGAAAAATCCTAATGGTTTAATAGTGAATTTAGGGGTGAAGGGATTTGTTCCTAAATCTCAAATAGAAAGTAAATTCATAAAAGATGAAGATTTGGATAAATATATTGGTAAAAAGTTAAACTTTAATATAATCAAATTAGATAAAGATAATAACACTATTATTCTTTCCCATCGTCTAATTGTAGATAGAGAACGTAAAGTATTACACCAAAAAACTTTAGCTAATTTAAAGGATGGACAGATAAAAGAAGGAATTATAACTAATATTACTAATTTTGGTGCCTTTGTGGATATAGGCGGAGTCGAAGGTTTACTTCATATTTCCGAAATTACCTGGCGCGATATGAAGGATGCCACTAAATTACTAAAGGTAGGTGATAAAATTAAAGTAAAGATTATTGATTTTAACCAGGGAAAAGATAAGATTTCCCTGAGTATAAAAAAACTTTCTCCTGATCCCTGGGAAAATATTATGGAAAGGTATTCTGTTGGTGACGAAGTTGAAGGAAAAGTTATAACCCTAAAAGATTTTGGAGCCTTTATTGAGATAGAGGAAGGACTTAATGGTTTACTTCATATTTCAGAGATGGCCTGGGCTTATGTAAAACATCCTTCAGAGTTAATTAAGGAAGGAGAATTATTAAAATTAAGAATTTTAGAAATTGAACCAGAGAAAAAGAAAATTTCATTGGGGTTAAAACAGTTATTGCCTAACCCCTGGGAAAATATTGAGAAAAAATATCCGCTTGGTTCAGTGGTACAAGGGAAAATTACTCAAGTGACTTCTTACGGAGCTAATGTGGATTTGGAAAGCGGAGTAAGCGGAGTTGTTCATTTGTCTGAAATGGATTGGAAATATGTGGAAAAACCTACAATGGTATTTAAAAAATATATGGTGCTTCCCCTGAAAGTGTTGAAGATTGATAAGGAGGCACACTTAATATTTTTAAGCAGAAAACGGACTTTACCTAACCCCTGGGATGATGTAGATAAGCTTTACCAGATAAATTCAATTGTAAAGGGTAGAGTAACAAGAATTAGAGACTTTGGAGCATTTGTTAAATTAGATACAGGCATAGAAGGATTTGTTCCGATATCAGAAATTGATTGGAATAAGACAAAACATCCTAATGAAAAATTGAAAAAAGATAAAGAATATGAGTTTAAACTAATAGGCATAGATAAAGAAAAACTACAACTAACCTTAAGTTACAAAAGGTTGTTGCCAGATCCCTGGTCAATGATAAAGAAGAAATATTCAGTTG
>NZ_PFKO01000126.1:0-476 GCF_002784285.1 Candidatus Infernicultor aquiphilus | reverse complement strand
AATCTTACCGATTTTGGTGCCTTTATAAATTTAGAGGATAATTTAGATGGTTTAGTACCCCTATCTGAAATATCTAATAAAAAGATTGATAACCCAGCAAGTATTCTATCGGTTGGAGAAGAAGTCCTGACCCTGGTAACTAAACTTGATAGCCGAAGGAAGAAGATTAGTTTAAGTATTAGAAAAGCTGAAAAAGAAGAACAAAAACGATTTATGAAAGAGTATAACCAAAAACAGAGTATAGATAAAATTTTATTTAAGGATTTATTCGGAGATTTATTTAGAAAGCAATAAATTAGTCATTAGTGAATAGTGAATAGTCGTTAGTTTTAAATACAATTTTACAGTTTTCAGTTATCGGTTTACAGTTTTTAGATAAAGAGATAAAAAGAATCGGATTCTGTATTCTGGCTTCTGGATTCTGTTTTCTTTACGAGATACGATTCACGAGATACGAGATACGAATTAATTAATAT
>NZ_PFKO01000145.1:9070-9473 GCF_002784285.1 Candidatus Infernicultor aquiphilus | reverse complement strand
CTTGAAAATCTTCCATATCTAAATTATGAAATATTTCAGCCATTTTTTTTTCAATAATTTTATCTTCCATCCCGTTAATTCGGCCAAAAAATTTTATAGTCTCTCGAGGGGTAAAGCGGTCGTATAATCCTGTTTCGCTGGATAAAAATCCTATCTGCCTTCTTACTTTATTAGCATCCTTAACCACATCAAATCCATTTATTATAACTTCCCCTTTAGTGGGGAGCATCATAGTAGCTAAAATCCGTAAAGTGGTAGTTTTACCTGCTCCATTAGGACCTAATAATCCAAATATCTGCCCCTCTCTACAGTTAAACTTCAGATTATTAACTGCTACTATCTTACCTCTTTTTTTATCATTGAATATCTTAGTCAATCCTGCGACCTGGATCATTCTTTCTAT
>NZ_PFKO01000145.1:0-9058 GCF_002784285.1 Candidatus Infernicultor aquiphilus | reverse complement strand
TTTTAAATTGTGAATCTTATCGAGTTAACACCCCCTCCCTTCCCTCCCCCTTAAAGGGGGAGGGTTTGGGTGGGGGTTAAAAAATAAAATTCCTATACAATTAAATTAAAAATTTAAAGCGAAAAGCAAAAAACTTATATAGTGTAGAGCGTAGGTCGGATTTATCCGACCCAAGACGGGCTTGATAAATCAAGCCCCTACCTTCTAAACACCATCCGCTAATAATTTTCTGACTCCTGAATTCTGGTTCCTGATTCCTATTTTATTTTACGAGATGCGAATAAGGCTTATATGCCTCCGATCAATCTATTTAAATCATCCTTAAGGCATTAGCAATCTCTTCTTTTACTTCCCTATCTTCTTCTATTTTTAGAGCCTTTTCTAAAGAAAATTTTGCTTTTTTTCCTCCAATTTTACCCAGCGCCCAGGCGGTATGACCTCTCACCATCGAGTTGTCATCTTCTTGTAAGACTTTTATCAAAGGATTAACCGCCCGAGGATCGCCGATATTTCCTAAAGCCAGAGCGGCATTTCTTTTAATTGCTTCTCTGGGTCTCATGGCAATCTGGTTATAAGCAAAAAACCTTTGATATTCTTCTTCGCTAATTTGTAATAGTGGTATTAAGGGAACGCTTGAACTGATATATCCATATTTGGGCTGGTATTTTCTGGGTTTTATCTTAATATTTTTTGGGCAAACCTCCTGACAGGTGGTGCAACCATATAATCTATCTCCCCAGACTTCTCTGAAAGCTAGAGGTACTTTCATTGGTCTTTCGGAAATATATTGCAGACACCTGGTGCGATCGACTAGATAAGGAGAAACTATGGCTTGAGTGGGGCACAAATCTAGACATATTTTACAATCACCACAGCTTTGGAGAAGCGGAGCATCTGCCTGTAATTCTAATTCAGTAATAATTTCTCCCAAGACTACCCAGGAACCAAATCTTTCGGTAATAATTATACCATGCTTTCCATACCAACCAACCCCAGCTCGTTCGGCAATTGGCTTTTCCACCAAAGATACATAACAAGATTTATTTTTAGATTTATATTTAAAATCACTTCTTTGATTTATAAAATCAACTATCTTTTTTAATTTTAATTTTAAATCATAATAGAAATTACCAACATCATATTTAGCAATTTTTCCACAAAGTTGTTTTTTATCGGTTATATTTTCTGTCTCTTCTATCAAATAATCTTGAGCCACACTAATTATAGACTTTGCTTTTTTTAAAATACTCTTCGGATTACATCTTTTTCCAATTCTGTTTACCTGTGGGTTATTAGATGAAATATTTTTCGAAGCATAATAATCACTTTTAGGAATATAGCCCTTTTTTATATTTTCTATAATCTGCTTTTCTGTTTCCGGAAAGTCTTCAGCATTAGTAATTCTAATTATCTCCAGGTCAATTTCTGGTCCTAACTCTTTTATCTGTTCAGTTAATGACATAAACCCCCCATTAATTATTTTTTAAATGCCTGAACCATAATGATTATACCCAGTGCAATTACAATTAAAGGCCATAAATTACCCCAAACCACCCAGGGGAAAAGACTGCCAGATAGAAAAATTACTCCAATAATTATTACAATTATACCTCCCCAAATCCTTCTATTTCTTTCTGTATTATGGTTAGATTCCTTTGATTCAAAATGCCCTTTAACCTCTTCTATAACATTCTCAGCGCCTTTCTTAATCTTTTCCTTTATTTTTTCTCTCTTTTCAAATTTTTCATCAGATTCTTGTTCCGGATTTTTGGGGATTACAATCCAGGCAATAATATAAGCAATAACTCCTGCACCGCCTAAAAGGACAACCAATACCGCTAGTAATCTAACCAGGGTAGAGTCAACATCAAAATATTCAGCAATCCCTCCACATACACCTCCAACCATACAATCCTTACTTGATCTAAAAAGTTTACTTCTCATAATTCATTTCACTCCTTTTATAATATATAATTCATCTCCCAATTAAATTAGTCGTCAGTATATCGTATCGCGTATTGCGTATCGCGTGAAGATTTATCCCCCTCACCCGAAACCTCTCCCTCCAAGGAGAGGGAATAAAGACGAGGTAATTTCTTCATCAGGTAGGGGTCGAATTTATTCGACCCGGAACGGGTTCGATGAATCGAACCCCTACATATCACTCGTCACTTATTACACATTACCAATCACTCTACTCACCAAACGCTATTCGCTATCTTTACAATTTGTACCCAATTTTTCTTAAAAACTCTTTCCTCTCCTGGACATCCTTATCTGTTTCCACTCCTTTAGGTGGATATCCATCAATCACTCCTAATACTCCTCTTCCCAAATCGGTTTGAGCAATTATAACCTCAACTTGATTGGCTGTAGCACAGAATATGGTGCAAATTTCAGGACAATTTTTAATACTATTTAATATATTAATAGGGAAAGCATCTTTTAAGATAATTACAAAAATATGCCCTGCTCCGATAACTTTTACATTTTTTATGGCTAAAGATTTTAATTCCTGGTCATTTCCTTCTGCTCTAATTAAACAAGGACCTGAGGCTTCATTAAAAGCCAGACCAAATTTTATTCCCGGCACTGCGTTAAACATCACTTCATAAAGATCTTCTGTAGTTTTAATAAAATGAGTCTGACCAATAATTATATTGGCATCCTCAGGAAATTCCATTTTTATTATCTTCAATTCCATTTATATCACTCCTTTTTTTATAATATTCTTCACTAAGATCTTTTCCCTTTTTATTTTTCTCCTTTACTGCCTTATCTTTTTTATTATGCTATAATTATTCATATTTTACCATAGTTTATATAAAAAATTTAGTACTAATTTCAACTTGAGGAGTCTTATAATGAATTTCTTAACCAAAATCCGTCAATCCTTATTCCTGGCACAAAATGTTTCTGTATTATCTTTTACAGTTTTTCTTGTGGTAACTACTTTTTTTACCTGGTATCCTATTCTTCCTATTTATCTTTTAGAATTAGGAGCAAACGATTTTCAAGTAGGATTTTCTTACACCTTGCTTGCTCTTTCTTATGCCCTAATGCAATTTTTAGGAGGAATACTTTCTGATATTTTCGGAAGAAAACGGTTAATAATTATTCCCACCTTTGCCCTTCCGCTTTGCTATTTTTTAGCCGCTAATTCTTCTCATTGGACAACTTTAATACTTTTTTTGATCATCGCTAATAGCTTAAGCGCCCTTCAACTACCTTCTTTCTATTCAATGATTGCTGAATCTGTTCCAAAAACAAAAAGGGGGATAGCCTATAGTATACTTGAACTTTTTGCAATTTTAGGAATGACTATTGGTCCGGCTATAGGCATAATATTGATTCCACGAATAGAAATAAAATATTTATTTTATCTTAGTTCTCTTGCTACCTTTTTATGTGCTCTGGTTAGAATGCTCTGGCTAAAAGAAACTCATCACTATCAGACAAAAATTAATAAATTTGATTCTTTTAAAAAACTATTTAATAAAAAGATGTTACTTATTATTTTAGCTCTTTCTTCTCTTTTTCTTCTATTTAATCTTACTACTAACGGACCTTTTATATCACTATATGCCAATGAAGTAATGGGTCTTGATAAATCCAAAATTAATTTATTTTTTGCTCTAGGAGGACTTGCTGCAGTTTTTTACAGTCTCTGGGGAGGAAAAATCATTGATAGATTAGGCAGCAAGAAAGTGTTGTTATCTAGTACATTGGGTCTTGGAATATTTATACTTTTATGGAGTTTAAGTACTTCATTATGGTTAATTATCCTTCTTTTTGCCATATCATACATTTTTTATCAGAGCTGTCACATTGCTTATGATTCATTTCTTGCCGATATATCCCATCAACAATCAAGAGGATTGGTAATCGGTTTTATCGGCACTTGCGCTGGTTTAATCGGTTCTATCGGACCTTCCCTGGGAGGATATTTAAAAACCCAATGGGGAGCTCAATCACCCTTCTGGGCTGGACTAATATTTGCTCTAATAACCTTGCTCTTACTTACCCAGGTAAAAGAATAAAGCTATAAAAAAATTAACCTATTTTTATCCAGTCTGATTTTCTTATAAGCTTTACTTTATTAAATCAATATTTTCGGTTATAATTGTAAAGATAGCGTATAGCGGATAGCGTTTAGGAAAATGCAGTAATAGGTAATGTGTAATGAAGTGATAAAGAAAGAGTTAATTGGTTAAGAAAATTAAATGCCATCCTTCTCGTAGGACAGACACAAGGAGGACAAGATGCGAAAAGAAGATAAAAAGGAAGTAAAAAATTATAAAGCCATATTTTTTGATTTTGGCGGAACCTTAATGGACGCAGAAAGTGATAATATTGCTCATTTTCACATGATGAAAGCGGTTATTAAAAAATATAACCTTCCTGCCTCACCAGAAGATTTAGTAATTAGATATAATTCATTTTTATTTACTAAAGATATGACTTTGCTTGAGGTTAATCCCCAAGAAAAATCTTTTACCCCTCTTCTTAAATCAACCAAAAGAGCCTTTGAGGGAATACTTTCCAAGTACGATATTACACCTTCTATTGAAGATTTTTACTGGTTTAAAGAACTATACTTTGAAAATCATAAAAAATATATAAAATTATTTCCAGAAACCTTTGAAATCATCGAACAAATTAGAAATAATGACTCTATCCATCTAGGGATTATCAGTGATATAGATAATGACTATATGGATTTTCAATTTAATGTCTTTGGCATTAAAGAAATGTTTGACTCTATTACCACTTCAGAAGAAGTTCAAATCTACAAACCGGAAGCAAAAATCTTTCAGGTTGCCTTAAATAAAGCCAAATGTCAGGGAGAAGAATCCATTATGGTGGGTGATTCTTACAAAAAAGATATTATTGGCGGAAAAAATATGGGAATGACTACTATCTGGATAAATACATTCTCTGGAGATAATACTGATAAGAATAAAGCAGACTTTATAGTCACTCACTTAAAAGAAACATTCCCTATCCTTAATAATCTTATTAAATGACCTCCATCCTGTTTCTACCCTTTCTTTTAGCCTGATAAAGGGCTTGATCAACCTTGTATATTAAATTTTGTGGACTGATGCTCCCCTGAAAACAGGAGGTTACTCCTAAACTCGTGGTTATTTTCCTATTAGGATTATTAAGATGGTCTTCTTCATTCTTGAAGTTATATTCCTCTACTTTAATCCTGATTCGTTCGGCTATTTTCTGGGCTTCTTCTCTGTCAGCTTCTGGGAGAATAATAATAAATTCCTCACCGCCATATCGTCCTACTATATCTATTTCCCGAACATTAGCTTTTAAAATATTAGCTAAAACTTTTAAAACTTTATTTCCTTCTGGATGACCATAGGTATCATTGAACTCTTTAAAGTGATCTATATCTGCCATAATTAAAGCTAAAGGTCGTCTAAATCTCTGGGCTCTTTTTGTTTCTTCCTCTAAACGTTCTTGGAGATATCTAAAATTATAAAGGTCGGTTAAACCATCAGTGATAGATAGACTCTTTATTTCTTGATGTAGTTGAGCATTCTGGATGGCTATAGCCGCTTGATTGGCAAAGGCAGAAAGAAGTTGTAAATCATCTGTATTAAAAACATTACCTTCCCTCTTATTATAAGCGTTAATTACTCCTATCGCTTGGTTTTTTATCTTCAAGGGAACATTGATTATAGATTTTAATTCCACCTCTATCTCTTCAAACTTTTTAAACCGCAGATCCTTAGCCCCTTCTTTTATTAATAAAGGCTTACCCTCTTTAAAGACCCAACCGGCAATCCCTTCCCCTGGCTTAATTCTGACCCCAGAAATAGTTCTTTTGCTTAAACCTACCGAGCTTTTAATATATAATTCCTCACTCTGAGAGTCAAAGAGCATCAATGAGCCTCGCTCGGCATCTACTATCTGGATAGCTTTCTGAATGATTAAATCCAGCACTCTATCCAGATCAGGGTTGCTATTTATCTCTGAAATTATCAACCTCAAGGCAGATAACTTTTTAGCAAGTCTCCGCCGCTCCTTATTTAAAACAACAACCTCTCTTTTCAGCTTTTCCATTTCTGCTTTTTCTTTATTTTGGTTTAACATTAGCCTCCAACCTCTGAAAATACTCAAAATTGAGATTTATCCGATTCAATGATATAAAAAATATCATCCCATTCACATCCCAGTGCATCTAACATTCTTCTTCTTACTTTAGCTGTAGGGATTCTTTCTCCATTCAGATATAAAGTAATCATACTGGAAGAATAGCCTATTCTCCGTGCAAGTTCGGTGAAATTCCAATTTTTTCTGGCAAGAATATTTATCAAATTATTTTTTTTAATTCCAACTTTTATTTTATAAACCATAGGCGTTATGAGTTATTTCTAACATTAGTAAGAATTTTATCACTAAAAATTACATTTATTAACGTTTTTTAAAATAATTTTTACTTTTTTTTACAATTATATCAGAAAAATATTATATAATAACAATTGCAAGCAAAAAGATATTGAGGTAACGTTAATGGAAATAGGATCATATTTAAAAGAATTAAGGTTAAAAAACAATTTTACCACTAAGCAAGTAGAGCTCAAAACTGGCATATCTAACTCATACATTTCCTTAATTGAAAGGGATAAGAGAAAGCCTTCTGCCGGAATATTAAATAAACTGGCTAAAGCTTATCAGGTTAAACCAGAAGATCTTTTATACCTTATGGGTTATCTTCCTCCTATAAAAACCAAAGATGATTTCAAACAAATTCCTATCTACAATATTATCTCAACAGGAAAACCTTCTTCTATTTCAGAGAATATAGAAGGATATAGTCCAATTCCTCCTGGGCTGGAAACTCTTCCCATGAAAGATCTTTTTGCTATCCGAGTAAAAGATAAAAGTATGATAGGTAAAAGAATTGAAGAAGGCGATATTGTAATTATAAGAAGGCAAAACGATGTAAGTAATGGAACTATTGCCTTAATTTCATTGAATAACGAAATTACCATAAAAGGAATAGTAAAGCAAAATAAATATATTATATTACAAAGTACTAATTTAGATCATTCCCCCATTTTAGTAAAAGAAACCGATAACTTTAATATTGTTGGGAAAGTTGAATGGGTAATGCATAAATTTTAAAATTGATCTCTTCAATAATCTAATTTCGCATTACTATAATCTAATCAATATGGTCTAACTTTGGCTTACCTTCCTAAATTTTTATTAACAAATAATTATAGTATGTTATAATTATTTAAAAAATTAATAAATTAACCATTAACTGAATAATAAAAATTTATAAAGGGTTATTATGTGGCCAAATCAAAAAATATCACATTTTCTTATAAATAAAAATAAGAGTTTGTTGGTAATCTTTATATTATCATTATTCTTATTCATACCTATGTCCTATCACAATGTTTATCAAATCAACAACAATATAGTTTATGCAGAAGAAACGGTTATTCCTATTTTGACTTATCATAATTTCACTAAAGATGAAGGCAGCAGCTATAGTATTAATATTATAGAATTTGAAAAACAGATGAACTATTTAGCCACTCATAATTATTCGGTAATCTCTCTTTCGGAATTGCTTAAAGGGTTAAAAAATGGTCAGCTTCCACCAAAACCTGTAGTAATAACCATTGATGATGGCTTTAAATCTACTTTTACTTTAGCTTACCCTGTACTTAAAAAATATAACTTCCCAGCTACCCTATTTATATACACCGATTTTATTGAAAGAAACAGCAACAGTCTTACCTGGGGAGAGATTAAGGAAATGACTGAAAACAATTTAGAAATTGGCTCACATACTTTAAGCCATTGTAATCTACTTCAATATAAAGAAAATGAAAATTACGAAAATTATTTGGCTCGAATCAAAAAAGAAATTTTTCTATCTAAAGAAATTTTAGAAATTAAAATAGGGGGTAAAGTAAAATTCTTTGCCTATCCCTATGGAGTTTATAGCCCAACCATTATAAATTTAGTTATTCAAGCAGATTACGAAGGGATTCTTAATGCAAACATTATGAATAATACTCTTAACGCTGACCCTTTTTCATTAAATCGACAGATTATATTTGGAAACAACTCATTTAATTCTTTTATCCAGATATTAAATCAACAACCTCTTCACACTTCCAAAATCTTTCCTGATGACGGTATAATAGAAAGTGATCAATTTATAAAGATCGGTGCAATTTTAGAGGATAATAACTATGATGTAAAAACTCTATCTATGAAATTAGGTGGAGCAAAAGTAGGATTTACTTTTAATCCAGAAAACAATGAAATCTCTTTTACTTCTTCTAAACCTTTAATCAAAAAATCTTATATTATAAATATCTCTGCACTCGATAAAAATAGTAATTACCTTAGAAAAAAATCCTGGTTAATTAATATTAAATAGCCAGGATTTTATGAGCATATAATTTATAAAAAAGTTTTATTCTCCTAAATATGCTTTTCTTACTTCTTCGTTTTGTAAAAGTTCTTCTCCTGTACCCTGCAAAACAATTCGTCCAGTTTCTAACACATAAGCATAATCAGCTATCTTTAAAGCAGCAAAAGCATTTTGCTCGATTAAAAGTATAGTCATCTCTTGTTTATGGATTTCTTGAATAATCTCAAATATCTCTTTTACCAGTAAAGGTGCTAACCCTAAAGAAGGTTCGTCCAACATTAAAAGCTTAGGTCTGGACATTAATCCGCGAGCTACTGCTAGCATTTGCTGTTCTCCCCCTGATAAGGTACCCCCCTTTTGCCAGAGTCTTTCTTTAATACGGGGAAACAATTTATATACCCACTCTTCATCCTGGGTAATCTCCTCTTTATTGCCCCTGGTAAAAGCTCCTAAAGTAAGATTTTCCTTTACCGTTAAATTGGGAAATATTTTTCGTCCTTCAGGTATCATCGCAACACTCATTTTTACTATTTCATCGGTAGAAAGATTGGTGATATTTCTTCCTGCTAAATTAATTTGCCCATTTTTTGCTTTTACTAACCCGCATATTGTTCTTAAAGTAGTACTCTTACCAGCTCC
>NZ_PFKO01000028.1:0-9727 GCF_002784285.1 Candidatus Infernicultor aquiphilus | reverse complement strand
AAAATAGAAGAAAATTCTCTTCTTTTTAACCTTTCGTAATACTTTTCAAATTCTTCTAATAAAATTTGTGCCAACCTAACCCGTGGAATTTCTTTCCCTAAAAATTCTTGCAAAGAGATCATCTTCTCCTCTATATCTTCCGGAAATTCCCGATGAGCTACATTCACATTTATACCTATTCCTACTACTACCCAATTTATCATATCTAATTCTGCACTCATCTCAGTTAATATTCCACCAACCTTTTTCTCATTTATTAATATATCATTAGGCCATTTTATCTGAGCCTTAATCTGAGCGCATCTCTCCATAGCCTTCACTATTGCCACTGCGGTCATCAAAGTTATTCGAGGGATATAAGAAGGAGAAAGTTGAGGATATAATATTATGGAAAGCCAGATGCCTCCTAGGGGTGAAAACCATCTTCGTCCCAACCGCCCCTTCCCGGCACTCTGTCTCTCGGCAATAATTATAGTGCCTTCGTTTATTCCCTCTACTCTAGGTGAGGCTTTCACTTTTGCGATTATATTAGTAGATTCTAATTCGGGAAAATAAAAGATTTTTTGGCCAATATAAACCGTGGATAAGCCATTTTTAATTTCTTGAGGAAGTAATAAGTCAGAAACATACTCCTGTTCTTTTAAATATTTTAATATCTCCTTGGTCATTTTCTTATAATCCCTTAAACCGTGATAAAGGACCATCCCCGGTCAGGTTAAACGAGAGGCTAATAACTCACTGTCTTTATCTATCTCTTTAATTTGCTTAAAATCAATTACGAAAGAACCCTTGCTCTCTAATAAGGCCATTAAATTCTTTAAAGTCTTATCATTGCCTATTAAACTGGGAATGATAAAGGCAATAGTCTTTTTCTTTTCTAATCCTACACACTTTTTGATATAATCGACTAATTCAGAAGGCAACTCCCCTTTAAAAAAACTTATTACCGAGCAACCTATAAAAACAAGGTCATAAGGTAAAAGGTTACCAGCCATCATTCCTCTTTCTGCTTTAATTACTTTTAATTCATTTCCTTTTTTTTCGATAACAGAAAATAATTTTTTTACAAACAATTCTAATTTTTTGCTTTTTCCACTATAAATCAAGGCTGCTCTCAAAATACTCCTCCTAATCAAAAACTACTTTTTCTACCCCTTGTAATTTATCTAATATCTTATTAGTTATCAATTTTAAATGCTCAGGACTTTTAACAAAATCTAAGTCATCAGCTGGCACATTTAAGATAGGACAAATATTAAAATTCTCTATCCACTCCTCATATAAAATATTTAACTGATTCAAATATTCCTCAGAAATCGTTTTCTCATAATCTCTTCCCCGTAGAGCAATTCTTTTCAGAAGGGTAGGAACTGAGGCCTGGAGATAGACGACTAAATCAGGAGGGGAAAGAAACTGAGTCATTATATTAAATAGTTCTCGATAATTATCATAATCACGATCTTCCATAAATCCCTGCAGATTTAAATTTTTTGCAAATATATCCACATCCTCATAAATACTTCTATCCTGGACTACAGAGGTAGGACTTTTTAATATCTCTTGATGATGATTAAATCTCTTAGACAGAAAAAATACCTGGAGATGAAAACTCCACTTCTTCATATCTTTATAGAAATCTTCCAAATAAGGATTATTTTCCACCACTTCATAATATGGTTTCCAACCCAATCTTTTACTTAATAAGTCAGTTAAACTTGATTTACCGCAACCAATATTTCCTGATACGATAATAAATTTTTTCATTTTAAATCATCCTCTTTATAGATTTGACTAATAATGTATTCAAGGTCTTTCTTTTTACTAACAAAATCAAGATCATTGGTATCAATTTTAATCAAAGTCGATTTTTTATAATTATCGGGATAAGAAAAAAATTCTTGATAAGCTAAATTCAATCTTCTCATATACTCATAAGAAATTTTCCTTTCAAAAGGACGATCCCTTAAAGTTATTCTCTTCATCAGAGTCTCGGTGCTTGCCTGCAGGTAAATAATTAAATCGGGACTGGGAATATCTTTCACCATAATTTCATAGAGACGTTCATACATAGACAGTTCATTCCCGGAAAGATTAAGATGGGCAAATAATCTATCCTTAGCAAATAAATAGTCAGAAAAGATTAGCTGATTAAATAAATCTTGCTGGACTAATTCTAATTGCTGCTTGTAACGGTTCAACAAAAAAAATATTTGAGTTTGAAAGGCATATCTTTCTATATCATTATAAAATTTAGATAAAAAGGGGTTTTCTTCTACTATTTCTAAATTAGATTTAGCATTAAATTTTTTACTTAACAATAAAACTAAACTAGTTTTCCCTACCCCTATGGCTCCTTCCACTACAATAAATCTACTCTTAAGTTTTATCATCTATCCTACTCCTTTATCCTACTCCTTTATCTTTGGAAATTAAGTTGATTATTTTTTCGGAGGTAATTCCATTCATAAGTGGAATATTTATTTTCTAATAGTACCTTGGAAATTTTTTCTTCCGATTCAGTTAATTTACTCTCTACCAATCTTACTCCAAATTCTTCTTCAAAACCGTGAGGAAGAATATTAGATAATTCTGAAAAATCTATTTTTTTCTTTAAAATCTCTTCTAAACTGGTTGCTTTAAATTTTGATTTAAGTTTTTCTATTATTTGAACCGAGGGAAAGTTAAAAACCGAGAATAATTTATCTTTTTCTAATTTTATCAATAAAGAGCCATGTTGTAAAACTACTCCGCCTTTTCTCACTTGAGCTGAACCAACCATCTTTTTGCCCTCAACCTGTACTTCATATTGGGAGGGAACGGAAAAACAGATCGACTTAAAATCTAAATGATGAATTCTGGCCTTATCTGATCTACCCAAAAGATGGTTCTCTAATTTACCTCTAAGCGGAACTAATTCTGCTTTTATTCCTAAATAAGAAAGGCCTCTAATTATTCCCCCGCTAATCTTCTTATAAGTCTCTAAGATAGAGTCATTAACCAAAGGATCATTTTCTTTAATTATAAAACTATAAGTCAATTCTTGATCGTGTAAAACCGCTTTCCCTCCAGTTGGTCGACGAACCATATCAATACCTAGATCCTGACAAACCTTTATATTTATCTCTTTCTTTAGATCCTGAAAATAACCTAAGGATACCGCTGGTGGAGACCATTGATAAAATCTGATAGTGGGAGGAACCAAACCCTCTCGGTGAGCTATCATTATTGCCTCATCAATGGCCATATTTATAAAACCGTTATGATAACTATCTTTTATTAATCGCCATTCCATTATTTTCCCTTTCTGTTTGATTATCTAATTCATCGGGCTTGATAAATCAAACCTCTACATTAATATATCATGACAATAAATTAAAGGAATAGAAAAATTCTATTATGATATATTTATTCTATAAAATATCTTAAAATTCTTCCTATAAAGAAGGATATCATAAAACTTTAAAAACATCACCAAAAATATATTATTAATTATTTAACCGGGCACTAGTTACCCAGGTAACCAACTAACCAGGTAACTAATTCCATACATCCCTACGCTATCTGCTAAATGATTCTGTTAGTGTAAACTTTAGTGGGGTAGTTAAAAGAAAAATATACTAATATTTTCTTGACTAAGTAAATCCTAAGTGATATACTTTTAATAAAGTGTTGTGCGAAAGGGAGAATACAGCACAAGCATTAGAGGAGTCGTAAAAGAAAAAAATTGAAAAGGGGGTATTAAAGATGAGTTCATTAATTGTATTAATTGGTGCAGCGTTTTATATCGTAAGTTATTTTACTTACGGTAAGTCACTTGAAAGAAACGTCGTTAGAGCAGATGGTTCAACACCAACACCTGCGATAAGATTGCGTGATAACGTTGACTATTTGCCTGCGCACAAATTTGTTCTGTTCGGTCACCACTTTGCTTCCATTGCAGGCGCAGGCCCAATTGTAGGACCTGCAATCGCCGTAGTTTGGGGATGGTTTCCTGCACTGCTCTGGGTTTGGTTCGGTAACCTCTTTATCGGAAGCATCCATGACTACCTTTCACTTATGGCGTCAGTTCGTTATGATGGTAAGTCAATACAGTATGTCTCCGGTAAGTTGATGGGAGAATCATCAAAATACATCTTCGAGGTGTATGTATACTTTACACTAATTCTTGTTGTTGCGGCCTTTATGGGCGTATTTGGAGCCCTTGCTTCAAAAAGCCCTGCAATCCTTACTGCTTCTACATTATTTATGGTTGCAGCACTCATTGAAGGGCAGCTTCTCTACAAGACAAAACTTCCATTCTGGCTTTCTTCGGCAATTGGCGTAGCCCTTACAATTCTTTCAATTGTGGTTGGCTTCCTATGGCCATTCATCAATGTTCCAAGTCTCAACACTCTTTACTGGCTTCAGTTTATTTATATTATTTTTGCTGCCACACTTCCTGTTTGGTTCCTGCTTCAGCCCAGAGATTACCTTAACTCATACATTCTATGGGGAGGAGTAATCATTGCTACGATTGCCGCAGTTATTGCATTCAGAGGATTCAGCTGGCCAGCCTATACTGGCTTCTCAGCAAAGGTCATTTCTGGACAACCTTCACCATTCTGGCCCACCGTTCCATTGGTTATTGCCTGTGGTGCCCTTTCAGGATTTCACTCAATCGTCGGCTCAGGCACAACTTCTAAACAGCTTGATAACGAATTGAGCGGACTGTTTGTAGGTTATGGTGCAATGTTTATGGAAGGAATGCTTTCCACTATTGTCATCACTTCCATTGGAGCATTCGGGCTCGTAGTGTTCCAGGGTTTTGCAGACAAGATTGCCGCAGCCGGCTTTGATTTAGCAAAAATGTCTTCTGATGCCACTTATTTTGGTCAGGTGGGTGCCGCGGTTATTAACTCAAAAGACGTTGGAATTGGTGGAGCACTGGGTATTTTCACTAAATCATTTGGGCAGCTGCTTAACGTCATAGGAGTTCCGGTGAAACTTGGGATAACGCTTGGCGGTCTCTGGGCTTCTGCGTTTATTCTCACCACCCTTGATACAACTAACCGTCTGGCAAGGTACGCTTTCCAGGAACTTGTTGAGCCAATAAAGAAAGTTTCCAAAGGACTTCATGGATTCCTTACAGATAGATGGGTTGCATCAATCCTGGCAGCAGCCTTCGGCTTCTTCCTTATTGCCAAGGGAGGTAACGCCTACACTGCACTCTGGGCAGGTTTTGCCGGCGCAAATCAACTTCTTGCCTCCATTGCCATGCTTACTGCTGCAACCTGGGTTAAGAATGTGCAAAAAGCAAGCACAGGAATGCTTGCAGCAGTCCTTATACCTGCATTCTTCCTCTGGATTACAGTATTTTCTGCTCTGATCTGGTTCCTTGTAAAGGTTGTCCCAGCTACTACTCCAGTCCTACAGGTGATACTGGGTGGATTTGTAGTTATAATGCTCGTGCTTGATGTTTTCCTTGTTATTAATTTCTTCAAGAATTATAACCAAGGAAAGAAAGCAACGGCAAAGGCGTAAAGAAAATGAAACGACTCCTCTATTTTCTAAAGAAAAGTTTTGATGTATTTGACAAAGCGATGAAGGAGGACTCTACCTCCTTCATCCGTAAACAACTTGAAGAAGAAGAAAATATATTTGCTCTTATTACCATGGGAATTTTTTCGGGTATTCCGTCTCCTCCAACAGGTATAGTCCTGAGAATCCTTCCGCATATGTCCAGAGAGATTTCCATAATGATTAAGAGAAGCGCGAATCTTGACGATGTGTTTGGCGAAATAATGGGAACTTTTAATGTTGATTAGGAGGCGTTTATGAATGTTTATTATTTTCTTGGAAAAGGTGGTGTCGGTAAAACTACCGTTTCTGCTGCCTGGAGCGTGGGCCTTGCAAAGAAGGGGCTAAAAACACTTGTTGCATCTATTGACCCGGCGCATAATCTTGGCGATGCGTTTGCCACTCCAATCAGCGATAGAATAATGCACATTAATGCGCATCTTGATGCAGTTGAAGTGAATATTGAGGAAATGATCAGGGCGTATCTTAACGAACTCTCAACTAAAATGAAAAATACTTACAGGTATCTTTCTGCAATGAATATTGATAGATATTTCGATATACTTAAGAATTCGCCAGGTATTGAGGAGTACGCTACAATGGAAGCAATCAAGAGATTGATCGCTCTCAGAGATTACGATGCAGTTGTCTTTGATACTCCACCGACAGGGATGACGATAAGAGTTCTTGCCATGCCACCTGTGTCTCTCGTATGGACAGAGCAACTTATAAAGATGCGGAAAAGGATTCTTTCAACAAGGGGGATGGTTGAGCGGGTTCAGGGAAAATTTGAAGCGGAAGTTGACGGAGAGAAAGTTGTGCTCTCCTCAAGCGAAAAAGAGGACCCCATAATGCAGGAACTCTTAAGCTACAGGGAAGAATTGAGGGCTTTGAGGGATATGCTCTCCTCTGATTACTCTTATGTTAATATTGTTACGATGGCAGAGGACCTTGCCTTGTTTGAAACGAAGAGAATTATCAAATTACTCGATGGATTCAAGATAAAAGTAAGGAATATATTCTTGAACAAATTTTTTGAGATTAAAAATCCTCCTGATGAAATCAAAGGTAAAATTGAAGAGCAGGAGAAGGTTATCGAAAAAATGAAAACTGAGATAAAGGGAATTGAGATTAAAGACATCCCTTTGTTGAGGAAATCTCCAAGAGGAATTGATGAGCTTTTTAATATTTACTCAAAATATCTTGCATAAGGAGAAAAAATGAACGGTGTAAGCGGGAATTTAATTTTTATAATTGTTGTTCTTGCCGGAATTTCGGTATTACAGTTTTATCAAGGGCGGCGGTTGAATGTTACTTTGATGAAGCACTATGTGCAAGGCTTTGAGGGCAAGCTTAAAATTCGTGACCAGCTCTATACCTGGATTGGAGGATACGTCGGCTTCAAGGCAGACTACGACATCAACGATAATTTCATTAAAAAAGTTGAAATGACCTTAACGCTATTACCTCGCCAGAGTCTTTTCTGGCTGCCCTTCTCTTATTCCGTGAAGAGGGGAGACAGGCTCTATATCGTACTTAGGCCAAAGTTTCAGATCCATTCTGATGCACATATTTTAAAAAAATTCTACTACCTTTTTGGGGCCTCTATTTCCGAGACAAAAGACCTCACGAAAGGTGAAGTTGGTTTTTCTGACGCAAAGGGCTTTTACACTCTTTATGAAGAGGAAAATGATATCCAAAAATTGAGAAAATTTGTTGAGGCATCAATGGACCCTAAGAGATTACGGCACATTGCAGTCGTAAAAGAAACCAATGTGCTTTTCTGCCTTATAAAACCTGATCCGTACAAAACCGCGGATGAAATAAAGAATCTTGTAGAAAACTTTCCTAAATACTTCTCGGAAAATATATAAAGGGGACCTGTTGCACTAGCTCAATAATTCGGTAACTTTTTCTAAAACCTATAAAAATAGTTCCCTTTCTATTATCTGCTCGGCAATCTGTACTGCGTTTAAGGCCGCTCCTTTTCGTAGGTTATCGGATACTACCCACATTACTAGACCGTTTTCGGTAGAGATATCTTCTCTGATTCTTCCTACAAAGACTTCATCCTTCCCTTCGGCAAATAAAGGCAGAGGGTATTCTAATTTTTCCGGATTATCAATTACTTTAATCCCGGGGAATGCACTCAATATTTCTTGAGCTCTCTGCACCGAAATTTTCTTTTTAGTTTCTATATGAACTACTTCCGAATGGGCTCGGTAGACGGGAACTCTCACCGTAGTGGCAACCACTCGTATCTTATCATCTCCCATTATTTTTCTAGTTTCATTTAACATCTTCATCTCTTCAGAGGTATAGCCATTTTCTTCAAAAGACCCAATATGGGGCAGAAGATTATAAGCAATTTGATAAGGATAGACTTTAATCTTAACTTCCTCTCCTTTGGCAATAGATTCACTTTGCATCTTTAATTCTTCCATAGCCTCTCTCCCGGTTCCAGAAACGCTCTGGTAAGTAACCACCACAACCCTTTCTATCCCTACCTCATCATAAATGGGTTTTAAAGCAACTACCATCTGGATAGTGGAACAATTGGGATTGGCAATGATTCCTTTATGCCATTTTAAATCATCGGGATTTACTTCCGGCACTACCAGAGGGACTTCGGAGTCCATACGGAAATACTTACAATTATCCACTACTATCGTCCCCTGTTGGACCGCCAGAGGAGCAAAATGTTCACTCACCTCATCACCTGCGGAAAAAAGGGCAATATCAACATCTTTAAAAGAATCTTCTTTTAATTCTTGAACCTCAATCTTTTCTCCCCTAAAATTATAAATTTTCCCAGCTGATCGGCCAGAAGCTAAAAGACTTAGCTTTTTAACTGGGAATTTTCTCTCTTCTAAAACCAGCCTCATCTCTTCACCAACCGCTCCAGTTGCCCCTACTATCGCCACATTAAATTTTTTCATTTTTCTTCACCCACTTTATCTAAATTAAATTCTTTATGAATTGCCCTAACCGCATCTTCTATACGATTAGAATTAATCAGGCAAGATATTCTTAGGCCAGAGGTGCTAATCATATCTATATTTATCCCTTCTTTAGCTAATGCCCCAAACATACTAGCAGCTATAGCCGGGTCACTAGTGATACCTGCTCCCACAATGGATACTTTTGCTACCTCAGGTTCTGATATTATTCCTTTAGCTCCAATTTTCTCTGCTACCTGTTTAGTAATTTGAATAGCTTTATCAAAATCATTTAAAGCCACAGTAAAGGCTATATCATTAATCTTGTTATGATGAGAACTTTGAATAATCATATCTACAATTATCTCCACTTCGGCCAAAGCTTTAAATAGTTTAAACGCTATTCCGGGAACATCAGGAACTTCCTGAACCACAATTTTACCAACATTGGTTTCATGGGTTACCCCTCTTACCACAAATTTTTCTAACATTGTATCTGCCTCCTTTATAACCGTCCCTTCTCCCGGGGTAAAAGATGATTTTACTATAATCTTTACTTTATAATTTCTGGCTAAGTCTATAGCTCTATAGTGCATCACCTTAGCCCCTAAACTGGCCATCTCGGCCATTTCATCATAAGATATGTTGGCAATTCGACGTGCCGAAGGGATAATTCGCGGATCAGCAGTGTAAACCCCACTGACATCGGTATATATTTCACACCTACTTGCTCCCAGCTGGGCGGCTAAGGCAATAGCAGTAGTATCTGAACCTCCTCTTCCCAGGGTAGTGATGTCTCCGTTAGCATCAATTCCTTGAAAGCCGGCCACAATAACTATCTTACCTTCCTCTAAAGCTGATTTAATTTTCTCCTGGTTTATGGTAGTCACTTTAGCCTTGGTATGGACTGCATTAGTAATAATTCCTGCTTGCATCCCGGTAAAAGAGATGGCCTTCCATCCCAAGGCGTGAATAGCCATAGCCAATAAGGCAATAGATACCTGTTCACCAGTAGAAATTAACATATCTAATTCTCGTTCACTGGGAGACCTGGAAATTTTTTGAGCCATCTTGATTAATTCATCGGTAGCGTTCCCCATTGCTGAAACTACTATCACTATTTTATTTCCTTCTTTTGCTTTCTGTACTATCTTCTTAGCTACTTTCTTAATTTTATCAATATTGGCTACCGAGCTTCCCCCATATTTTTGCACTATAATATCATTCATCAG
>NZ_PFKO01000223.1:193-9526 GCF_002784285.1 Candidatus Infernicultor aquiphilus | reverse complement strand
TGTTTTATTCGAGAAGGCGATTATAGGAGATTTTTAAGGCAGAATGTTTCAGAAAACATAAAACTGGGTAAGTTTATAGATAAATTGGGAAACATATTAGGGGCACATCAGGGTATTCCCTTTTATACTATTGGTCAGAGGAAAGGGTTGGGCATATCTTCGAATGCCAGGAAATATGTAATAAAAATAGATCGAAAAGAAAATACCGTTATTTTGAGCAAGGAAGAAGACCTTTATCAAGACCAATTAATAATTAAAGATTTAAATTTTATCTCCGATGATAAACTTGCAGATTCTAAAAAAGTTGAGGTAAAGATAAGATACAATAGTAAAAAATCCCCGGCAACTATTTCTTCTTACCAAGACAACAAGATACTAATTAATTTTGAGAAACCCCAAAGAGCGATTACTCCAGGACAGTCAGCGGTATTTTACCAGGGAGATATAGTATTAGGAGGTGGAATCATTGATCAATAGTGGCCTTTTATCCTGAAATTTGGAACTTTTTTCATTTTTTACTTTCCCTTCAAATCTGCAAATAATGACTACCAAGAAGGAAGAATTTAAGATAACTTCTTTAAAGTATTAACATTTATTTTTCAAAAAAGTTGCTATTACAGAAAATTTATGTTATATATAACTGTATACAAAAATGTATACAGAGGTATTTGTGAAATGCAGTTTATTCGAATTGGGGAAAAGGTTATAAGCAAAGAAAAATTAAATAAAGAAATCAATAAGATTTTAGAATGGAGAGCTAAAGGAGTAACTCAAGAAGGGGTAGCTCGTAAATTAGGGATTGAAAGAACTTTTGTCTCTAGATTAGAAAGCTTGGGGGAAATAAGAAGAGGTCAAAGAATTGCCTTGATCGGTTTTCCTATTAAAAACAAAGAGGAATTAACCCGTTTAGCAGAAGAGTTAGGGATTGAATATGTTTTACTTTTTACCCAAAAAGAACGTTTTGAGTTTATAAAGAGAAAAGGGAAGAGTGAATTATTTAATGAAATTATGGAAATAATTGTTAATCTGGCCGATTTTGATTTAATTATTTTTATGGGTTCAGATATGAGGGTACCACTAGTGGAAAAAATATTTAGTGTTCAGGTAATCGGTATTGTTATTGGCCATTCACCTATAAAGGAGAGTAAATATGTTGACCCTAAAGAAATAATAGAAATAGTAAAACAGGCGAAAAATTAATTTATAGTTTAATTAAGGAGGGACTAAAATGAAAAGAATTTTAGGAGTTAGCTTAGGTTCTTCAACTAGAGATCATAAGGTGGAGATAGAGATTTTAGGAGAGAAAGTTGAAATCGAAAGAAGAGGAACTGATGGCAATGTTCAGAGGATGATGCAAATTTTCCAAGAATACGATGGTAAAGTTGATGCTTTTGGTTTAGGGGGAACAGACTTATATTTGTATTCCGGACCTGGTGGGAAAAGATATACTATAAAAGAATCGGAAAGAATAGTAAAAGTTATTAAAAAGACCCCTATTGTAGACGGTACCGGGATAAAATATGTATTAGAAAAGAATGTGGTGAAATATGTTGAGACTCAGACTGATATAGTTTTCAAAGGGAAAAAGGCTTTAGTAACTATTACGGTAGATAGATTTGGTATGGCGGAGGGTTTAATAGAAGCAGGGTGTGAGATGACCTTTGGAGATTTGATTTTTTCTTTAAATATTCCTATCCCGCTTCATTCTTTTAAAAGTGTTGAAATTTTAGCTCGTTTGCTTTTACCAGTATTAGTTTATGTTCCCATAAAATATTTATATCCCACCGGCAAGAAACAGGAAAAGTCGAATTTAAAGTATGTTAAATATTTTCAAAATGCCGATATAGTTGCCGGTGATTATTTAGGTATAAGTCAATATATGCCTCAAGATATGAAAGGAAAAATAATTATCACCAATACGGTTACCAGTTCTAATGTGGAGGATCTCAAGAAGAGGGGGGTGAGTTATTTAATTACTACTACCCCCGAATTAAATGGAAGGTCTTTTGGAACCAATGTATTTCAAGCCACTCTTTTGGCAATATCTGGAAAATCTCCCCAAGAATTGAATCCAGAAGATTATTTAAAATTGATAGAAAAAATAGGCTTTAAACCGAGGATTGAAAAGTTAAATTAGATAAGATTTTTATTAAGAGAAGGAGGAAGAGAAATGGGAGTTCTATTAGAAGATAGAATAAATAAACTTAAACGAAGAGTTGATAGAATGAAAGAAAATGATACTTTTTTTTATTTAAAAACTGTAGAAAATACATCAGAATCAAGGGTATTAATTGACCAAAAAGAAAAAATAATGTTTGCTTCTTATAACTATTTAGGATTAATTAATCACCCTAAATTAAAAGAAGCAGCTATTAAAGCTATTGAAAAATATGGAGTAGGGACATCTGGTGTTAGACTATTGTCAGGGACTACTAAAGTGCATGAAGAATTGGAAGCAAAAATTGCTGAGTTCAAGGGTGCAGAAGATGCAATTACTTATACAAGTGGATATGTTACTAATTTGGCAGCGATTACTTCTCTCTATCAAAGAGGAGATCTAGTTGTAATTGATAAAATAGATCATGCTAGTATTATTGATGGATGCATACTTTCCGGAGCAAGATATAAAACTTTTTTACATAATGATATGAAGAGTTTAGAAGGAATTTTAGCTAATTCTGAAGAATTTGTTAATAAAATAGTAATAGTAGATGGAGTATACAGTATGGAGGGAGATGTAGCTAATTTACCAGAGATATCACGTTTAGCTAAAAAATATAATACTAAAGTAATGGTGGATGAAGCTCATTCTATTGGAGTTTTAGGTAAAACAGGTCACGGTATAGAGGAATACTTCGGATTAAAGAATACAGTAGATATTAATATGGGAACCTTAAGTAAAACTATCCCCTCTGTAGGAGGATATATAGCAGGAAATAAAGATATGATTGATTATTTAAGACATAATTCAAGGCCATTTATCTTTTCCGCTCCTCTTCCTCCAGTAACAGCTGCTGTTGCTAAAGCTGCTTTGGAAGTTATCGAAGATGAACCAGAACGTATAGAGAATTTACATAAGAACATGAAGAAATTTAGAGAAGGGATAAATTCTATAGGTTATAATACAGGTGGCAGTATTACTGCTATCGTTCCCCTTATAATAGGTAACGAAAAGGATACTTTAAATCTATGCAAAATGGTTAATGATGAAGGGATATTTATATGTCCTATCCTCTTCCCGGCAATTCCTAAAGGTACCAATAGACTCAGGGCTCATGTCCTTACAAACCATACTTCTCAAGATATTGATAAAGCTTTAGATATTTTTAAAAAAGCTGGGGAAAAATTAGGATTGATTTAGCAATTAATAAATTTATTTGACAAGAAAATATGAATACCTTATAATCTCTAATAAAGATTATTAGATGTATAAGCACTGTTATAAAAATTAATAGTGCTTATATTTATATTTTTAAGGAAAAATATTTATTATTTACTATGAAATGCATAGAATAATAGAATATATAACTTCCAATAAGGAGAGATATTATGATGCTCGATAAAAAGGTAATGTTAACCAAAGAAGGTTTGAAAAAAGTTGAAGAAGAACTTTATTATCTCAAAACAGTAAAAAGAAAAGATATTGCTGAAAAAATCAGGAATGCTGTAACTTTTGGGGAGATTGCCGAAAATGCCGAGTATAGCGCAGCTAAAAACGAACAAGCCTTTATCGAAGGTAGAATCTTAACTTTAATAAAAATTATTGAAAATTATGAATTGATAGATGAAGAAAATAAGGATTTAAATTTTGTATCTCTTGGTTCAGAAGTGATAGTTAAAGATTTAAAAAATAATCAAAAGATTACCTATATTATCTTAGATTATGTTGAATCAGAACCCGATTTTGGGAAAATATCTACTTCTTCACCGATTGGGAAAGCACTTTTAGGAAAAAAGAAAGGTGATATAGTAGAAATTAGAGTCCCGGCGGGGTATCTTAAATATAAAATTTTAGATATTAAATAATTTATATATTGATTATTTACTTTAGTGGCATAAATAATTATTAAAATTGCAATAATGAACAAAGTTATTAAAAATATTAAAATATAAAGATACTTTGTTCATTATTTATTTTTAACCTTTTTAATAAATTGATTATAAACCTAGTTAGAATATAAATTAATCCAAAAGATATGCTAAAAACTAATATTATAATAATTTTAATATTATATTTTTATATTTTTCAAAATAATATTTTGCCATAAGAGAAAAAAGAGGTGAATCAGATGGATATAAAAAAGAATACCGCAGAAATTATATCTAATAAATGGGAAGAGATAAGAGAATTAAAAAGAGAAGGTATTGATCCTTTTGGACATAAATTTATCAGAACTTATCAAATAAAAGATTTAATAGAAAAAAATAAAAATTTGCAGATTGGCGAATGTACTAAGGAAAAGGTTATTATAGCTGGGAGATTAATGGCTTTAAGAAAACATGGGAAGGCTATATTCGCTGATATTGAAGATATAAATGGAAAAGTTCAAATTTATATAAGGTCTAATAAAATTGAAGAGAAGGTTTTTGAGCTTTTTAGTAAAATTAATATTGGAGATATTTTAGGAGTTTCAGGATTAATTTTTAAAACTAGAACTGGCGAAATTACTGTTTTAGTTGAAGAATTTACACTTTTATGTAAATCATTACGCAGTTTACCTGAAAAATGGCATGGACTCAAAGATGTAGAAATAAGATATAGAAAAAGATATTTAGATTTAATAGTTAATCCATCAGTCAGGGAGATTTTTATTAAGAGAAGCAAAGTAATACAGTCTATAAGGAATTTTTTAGATAATAGGAACTATTTAGAAGTTGAAACTCCTATAATGCAACCTATTCCTGGTGGAGCTACAGCTCTTCCTTTTATTACCCATCATAATGCTCTTCATAGGGATTTCTATCTAAGGATCGCTCCAGAACTATATTTAAAACGTTTATTAGTTGGGGGGCTCGAAAAGGTATATGAGTTAAGTCGTAATTTTAGAAATGAAGGTATTTCTACTAAACATAATCCTGAATTTACCATGTTAGAGCTATACGAAGCATATGGTGATTATTACAGTATGATGCAAATTACCGAGGAGTTGATAACCTATCTAGTTAAAAATGTTTTAGGAAGTTTAGAAATTGAATATCAGGGAAATAAAATTGATTTTACACCTCCCTGGGAAAGAATAAGCATGTTTAAGGCAATAGAAGAAGCGGTAGGACTCCGGGTAGATAAAATCTCTAAAAAAGACTTTAATGAAATTGTAAAAAAATATAGTTTGGATATAAAAGGTAATATAAATAGAGGTGAAATTGCCAATGAACTTTTTGAAAAATTTGTAGAACCAACTTTAATTCAACCAACTTTTGTTCTTGATTATCCTCTTGAGCTTTCCCCTCTATCCAAACAGAAGAAAGACAATCCAGAATTAGTAGAACGTTTTGAATTATTTATCAGTTCAATGGAATTAGTAAATGCCTTTACCGAATTAAATGATCCAGCAGAACAGAAACGTCGGTTTGAAGAACAGGTAGCCAAGAAAGAAGCAGGAGATGTGGAAAGTCACTTTATGGATAAAGATTATATTGAAGCTTTAGAATATGGTATGCCCCCCGCAGGTGGTTTAGGTTTAGGAATTGATAGATTAATGATGTTACTTACTAATTCTGATTCAATTAAAGAAGTTATACTTTTTCCTCAATTAAAATCAAAATAATAAAACAGTATATAGTATCGAGTATTGAGTATATAGTGAAGAAAGGAAAAAAAACAGAAATTTGTTAGTTGGTTAGCGGTTATGCGACTAATCGTAGGACAGACGTCCCCCGTTTTCACGAGGGCAGGCTCGTCTGTCTATGAATTACAAAAGAAGGGCACAATTTATTGTGCCCCCTACACCTGAATCCTAATTTCTTTAACGTGATACGTGGTACGCGATACGCAATACGATATGTTAACAACTGTTCACTAACGACTATATTAATTGGTAAATTGGTCAATTGGCTAATTGGGTAATTGATAAACATATGAGATTAGATAAATTTTTAAAAGTAAGTAGACTAATAAAAAGGAGAACAGAAGCTAAAAAAGCTTGTCTCGCTAATTGCATTAAAGTTAATAATCGAATTGCCCAAGCAGGAGATGAAATAAAGACTGGCGATGAATTAGAAATTAATTTTACAACCAAAATCCTACGAGCAAAAGTAATAGAAGTTCCCCTAAAGAATATTCCAGCTGAGGGGGCAAGTTCCTTATATGAAGTAATAAAAGAGATTAAAAAAGAAGAAGATTGAAATTTTAATAAAAATAATTATGAATTTCGGGCTATATTTTTGCTTTACCAGCCAATAAAAGAGGTTTTGAACCAATGGAAGATAAGATAAAAGAAATTTCAGAAAAAATAATAAAGTTATTAGAAGAAAAAAAGATTCAAGAAATAAAAGAAATTATTGATGATCTGCACCCTACAGAGTTTGCTGAGTTAACTGATTATTTATTATTAGAACAAACCATTGGACTATTTAAATTGCTTAAAGATGATGAAAAAATTGCTGAATTACTTTCAGAATTAAGTTCAGAATTACAAACTAAAATAATGGAAACTCTGGGTAAAGAGAAAGCTTCTGATATCTTAGAGGAAATGGACACCGATGAGGCAGTTGATTTTTTAGGGAAAATAACTCCTCAAGAGTCCCGAGAATTGTTAGATTTAATGCCTAAAGAAGAAGCCGAAGGGATAGAAGAATTATTAAAACATAAAGAGAATACAGCTGGAAGTATAATGACCAATGAGTTTATAGCCTTGCCTGAGGATCTTACTGCCGAGGAGACAATAAACAAGATAAGAGAGCTTAACCCAGAAGCAGAGATGGTTTATTATATTTATATTATAGACAAGAAAGAAAGATTAATTGGAGTTATTTCTTTACGAGATTTAATTATTGCAAATCCTAAGGCTAAGATATCTGAGGTTATGGAAGAAGATGTAATAAGTGTGTTAGATACTGAAGATCAAGAAACGGTGGCTCGGGTAATTTCAGATTATGATTTTTCAGCTCTGCCAGTTATTGATAAGAGAGGTGTATTATTAGGTATTATCACTGTTGATGATGTTATCGATGTTATGCAAGAAGAGGTTACTGAAGATATTCATAAGATGGTTGGTTCTTCTGAGGTATATGAAGATAAACTTATTAAGGCAAATTCATTAACTAGAGCAAAGGCTCGAATTCCTTGGTTATTTATATGCTTAGCTGGTGATATTATTTCTGGTTTAATTATAAAATATCATTCTGGGATATTGCAAACTATAATAGCTATGGCATTTTTTATTCCCATGATTTTGGATATGGGTGGAAACGTAGGATCTCAATCCTCCACCATTACTGTTCGTGCTTTAGCTACCGGGCAAATTGAAATAGATGAATTGTGGAAGAATATATGGGCTGAAGTTAAAGTAGGGTGTATAATAGGTTTAGTTGCGGGGGTAGTTATGTCTTTTATAGCACTTTTATGGCAGAACAATTATTTATTAGGTCTATTAATAGGGATATCATTAGGTGTGACTATGATTACAGCTACGACTATGGGGGCTTTATTACCTTTAATTTTTACAAAAATCAAGATTGATCCAGCAATTTCTGCCGGTCCTTTTATTACCACTGCAATTGATGTGAGTGGCTTGTTAATTTATTTTGGCTTGGGTTCTTTTTTATTTAAACATTTTGGTATATAAAATTAAATTTTAATTAATTTAGGTGACCATAATTTAATATTTTATTAAATAAATTGAGAGGAGAGGGATAAGATGAGTGAAATATTTGAAGTTTATGCCAGAGAGATATTAGATTCAAGAGGAAATCCCACTGTTGAAGTGGAAGTAGAACTGGAAAGCGGAGCTATAGGAGTGGCTCAAGTTCCATCCGGAGCCAGTACCGGCGCGCATGAGGCTATTGAATTAAGAGATGGTGACCCAAAAAGGTACTTAGGAAAAGGAGTTCTTAAGGCGGTCGAGAATGTAAATGAGATTATTGCCCCTGAAATTATCGGATATGATGCCACAGATCAATTATTAATTGATAGCCTGTTAATTAAACTTGATGGGACTCCAAATAAAAGTCGTTTGGGAGCCAATGCTATTTTAGGTGTATCTCTTGCTACAGCAAAAGCTGCAGCAGAATTTTTTGGGTTGCCTTTATATGGTTATATTGGGGGAGTAAATGCAAAAGAACTTCCTGTTCCTATGATGAATATATTAAATGGGGGAAAACATGCAGATAGCGGAGTGGATCTTCAGGAATTTATGATTGTTCCGGCCGGCGGTGCTAATTTTCGGGAGAGCCTGCGGATGGGGGCGGAAACTTTTCATACTTTAAAGAAAGTATTAAAAGAAAAAGGATATAATGTGGCAGTTGGGGATGAAGGTGGCTTTGCTCCTAATTTAAAATCAAGCGAAGAGGCGATTCAACTAATAGTAGAAGCAATTAAAAAAGCAGGATACGAGCCAGGTAAGGATATTTATATAGCCTTAGATCCGGCTGCTTCAGAGCTATATCAAGGTGGGAAATATGTATTATCCCGAGAAGGAACAGTTAGAACTTCCCATGAGATGATAGATTATTATACTGGATTAGTAGAAAAATATCCTATAATTTCTCTAGAAGATGGCTTAGCCGAAGACGATTGGGAAGGATGGCAAAAACTTACCCAAAAATTAGGTCATAAAGTACAGATTGTAGGGGATGATCTTTATGTTACTGACAAGAAGAGACTTAGTCGAGGGATTGAGCTAAAAGCCTCTAATTCGATTTTAATAAAATTAAATCAGATAGGAACCTTAACAGAAACTTTAGATACTATTGAGACTGCAAAGAAAGCAGGTTTTACTGCGGTAATTTCTCATCGTTCCGGAGAAACAGAAGATACTACTATTGCTGATTTAGCTGTGGCGACTAATATTGGACAAATTAAAACTGGTTCTCTTTGTAGAACGGAACGAATTGCCAAATACAATCAATTGCTGCGTATTGAGGAACAATTAGGAGAATTGGCAATTTATCGTGGGAAGGCAGTATTTAATATAAAATGATATCGATTAGGTCAATATTTCATTCGAAAATAATTTGGGCTTTAATTTTAGTTTTAATATTTTATATAGTTTTTTTATTTTCAGATAAATATGCTAAGACCTTACAACTAAAAGAAGATATTAAAAGACTGGAATCAGATATAAAAGAGTTAAAACTAAAAAATATAAATTTATCAGAAGAAGTAGAATCGTT
>NZ_PFKO01000223.1:0-146 GCF_002784285.1 Candidatus Infernicultor aquiphilus | reverse complement strand
TTGTCAAACCTGATGAAATATTGATTAAAGGGATTGAAAAATAAAATAGGTTAAGTTTTTAGTTTAATAAAATATGAACAACGAAATAATCCAATAATTATAGAGCTTTTTGCGATGTTCGGAAAGCCAGGCCGCACAAGCGTTGG
>NZ_PFKO01000392.1:0-1886 GCF_002784285.1 Candidatus Infernicultor aquiphilus | reverse complement strand
GTAATTTATCGAGAAATAAATGATCCGAGGATAAAATTTGTTACTATAACTAAAATACAAGTATCCTCTGATTTAAAGTACGCTAAAATTTTTGTAAGCATTTTTAATGATAATGACGAAGGTCGTCAAAAATTAGCTTTAGAAGGATTGGAACATGCCACAAAATTTATAAGAGGAGAAATAGGAAAAGATTTAAAATTAAGATTCATACCGGAAATAACATTTAAGATTGACAAAGATATAGAATATCAATATAAATTACAAAAAATTATTTCAGAAATACATAAAAAACAATCAGATACAAAGAAAGATAAAAATAATGAATAATTTTAATGAAATTACTAAATTATTAGAAAAAAACAATAGTTTTTTAATTACTTCACATAAAAATATAGATGGTGATGCCATTGGTTCTGAACTTGCCCTGTATTTTATTTTAAAAAAATTAAATAAAAAACCTATTATATTAAATCAAGACAGATTACCAAGGATATATAACTTTTTACCCGACAGCGATAAAGTACATTGCTTAGAAGATAATTATATTAATATAAAAAACATAGATGTTGGAATAATAGTTGATTGTAGTAATTTTGAAAGAATTGAAGAAACCTACAAAATATTCAAGAATATAAAAAATATTATAAACATTGATCATCATAATAGTAACGAAAATTACGGAGACTTAAATTACATAGATTCGGGAGCTTCATCAGTAGGAGAAATTATTTATGATTTGATTAAATTTATAAATTTAGATTTATTAGATGAAAAAATATCTACCTGCTTATATACAGCTATAATTACTGATACAGGATCATTTAGATATTCAAATGTTAGTTCAAAAACATTCAGCGTAGTTTCTGATTTAGCTTCCCAAGGGATAAAACCAAATTTAATTGCAGATAATATTTATAATAGAAACACCTACTCTGGATTAAAATTATTAGGAAAAGCCCTTCTAACTTTAGAGGTGGATAAATCTAATTATGTTTCATGGTTAACTATTACCCGAGATATGTTAAATAATACTGAAGCAAATGATGAAGAAGTAGAAGGGATAATTGATATAGCTAGAACTTTAGAGAATACTGAAGTCTCAATCTTATTTAGAGAAACTAAAGATAATAAAATAAAAGTTAGTTTTCGCTCTAAAGGAGATTTTAATGTAAATGAATTTGCTGGTAAATTTAATGGGGGTGGCCATCCAAATTCGTCCGGTTGTGTATGTTCAGGAAAAATAACTGAGGTTAAAGAAAAAATTCTTTCCGAATTATTTAAAATATCTAAGTATAATAAAAAACAATGAATGGCATTTTAAATATTTTTAAACCTAAAGGAATTAGTTCATTTCAAGCTGTAAAAGAAGTTAAGAATATCTTAAACATTCCCAAAGCTGGACATGCAGGAACATTAGATCCTTCTGCTTCAGGTATTTTGTTGGTTTGCATTGGCCAAGCTACTAAAATTGTTGAGTTCTTAGTAGATTTAAAAAAATACTATCAAGGAGAAATGATCTTGGGTATAAGTACTAATTCCCAAGACTCGGAAGGGAATATTATTCAAAGAAAGAAAGTCAAAAATGATATAGATGAAGAAAGGATTAAAAGAATATTCCTGAAATATAAAAATATAAATAGCCAGATACCTCCAATGTTTTCTGCAACTCATTATAAAGGAGAAAGATTATATCGTCTTGCTCGCCAAGGTATAGAAGTAAAAAGGAGTCCTAAAAAAATTAAAATATATAAATTAAATTTACTAAATTTTAATCAAAACAGGAACCACCCAATTATTAAATTCGAAGTTGTCTGTTCAAAAGGCACTTATATCAGAACATTATGTAACGACATAGGTAATGAATTAGGTTGTGGGGCATACTTATC
>NZ_PFKO01000290.1:0-3147 GCF_002784285.1 Candidatus Infernicultor aquiphilus | reverse complement strand
TGTCCAGGTCATGCCGACTATATTAAGAATATGATCACTGGTGCAGCCCAGATGGATGGAGCTATTCTGGTAGTATCTGCTGCCGATGGACCCATGCCCCAGACCAGAGAACATATTTTACTTGCCCGTCAGGTAGGAGTCCCCTACATTGTGGTCTTCTTAAACAAGGTAGATATGGTAGATGACCCTGAACTGATCGAGCTGGTAGAGATGGAAGTAAGAGAGCTATTAAGTGAATATGAGTTCCCGGGAGAGGAGATTCCCGTAATCAGAGGTTCGGCCTTAAAGGCCCAGAAGTGTGCTTGTGGTAAGGAAGATTGCCCCTGGTGTAGTGGGATCCTGAAGCTTCTTAAGGCGGTAGATGATTATATTCCTACTCCTAAGAGGGATACCGATAAACCTTTTCTTTTATCCGTAGAAGATGTCTTTTCTATTACCGGTAGAGGGACTGTGGCTACCGGTAGATTAGAGCGGGGAGTAGTCAAGATAGGTGACCCTGCCGAGATAGTGGGACTTGCCCCCAAGGTGCAAAAGACCGTAGTTACCGGAGTAGAGATGTTCCGTAAGACGATGGATCAAGCCGAGGCCGGAGATAATATTGGTCTCCTCCTCCGAGGGATAGACAAAGATCAAGTTAAAAGAGGTCAGGTAGTAGCGGTTCCGGGTAGTATCACTCCACATACTAAATTTAAAGCCGGGATCTATATTTTAACTAAAGAAGAGGGTGGTAGACATACCCCCATCTTTAGTGGTTATCGTCCTCAGTTCTTTTTCAGGACTACCGATGTAACCGGTACAATTACTCTTCCTGAAGGGGTAGAGATGGTTATGCCCGGGGATAATGTGACTGTTACTGCTGAACTGATTACCCCTATTGCTATGGAAAAACAGCTCCGTTTTGCTATCCGAGAAGGAGGGCACACGGTCAGTGCTGGAGTAGTAAGTGAGATAATAGAATAAAATCGTATTGCGTATCGCGTTACAAAATATAAAATGCGAATGAGTATTGATAAGTAAGAGGAGTAGGGGCGTATTGCATACGCCCTTACCTATTCGCTATCCGTTAGTAAATACGAGATATTAAATACGAAAATTCTCAACAGTGTAGGGGTTCGATTCATCGAACCCGCAAGGAATTGGGGCGGATAAATCCGCCCCCTACGAGAATAAAATAATGAAAAAAAGAGAAAAATAGGATAAGAAATAAAAGGATTCAACGAACGACGAAAAAGGAAAATAATAAGGGGGTGAAATTAAATTTAATGCAAAAAATAAGAATTCGCTTGCAAGCCTATGATCACAGAATATTAGATAATTCTACATTAAAAATAATAGATACTGTAAAAAAAATTGGAGGAAAATTTTCTGGTCCTATACCTTTACCAACAGAGATAAATAAGTATTGTGTTTTACGTTCACCACATGTAGATAAAAAGTCGAGGGAAGAGTTCGAAATGAGAACTCATAAGAGATTAATTGATATTTTAGAACCTTCCACTAAGACCATAGAGGCGCTGATGCATCTTGATTTGCCATCAGGAGTAGACATTGAGATTAAAACTTTGGAATAGAAAATAAATAAGGTAAACCAGAAGATTTTACTCTTATAATTGTTTGAGGGAAGCATATTAGATAAATTAAAAATGTTTATTAAATCGAAAAAGTTGAATTGTTTTAATGGTTAATGTTATTATATATAAATTATATTAATAAAAATATTAGGCCCGGGGGTGGAAGTACAAATGGGAGCAGGAATATTAGGAGAAAAGATAGGAATGACCAGAATATTTACTAAGAATGGAGAGTCTATTCCGGTAACTGTAATTTTAGCTGGTCCTTGTCGAGTGATTCAGCGAAAAAATTTAGAAAAAGATGGTTATAATGCAGTACAGTTGGGTTTTAAGGAAGTAAACAAAAAAAAAGTTTCTAAACCTATAATTGGTCATTTTAATAAATTTAAAGTTGAACCTCTAAAATATATGAGGGAGTTTAAAGTTGATGATTCTAATAAATATTCATCTGGAATGGAAGTAAAAGTTGATATTTTTAAAGAAGGAGATAAAGTAGATATTATAAGTATATCTAAAGGTAAAGGATTTGCGGGTGCAATAAAAAGACATCATTTTTCAGGAGGACCAAAGACTCATGGCCAAAAGGAATATTTTAGATCAGTTGGTTCAATGGGTGCTACAGATGCGGCTCGAGTATTTAAAGGAAAAAAGTTGCCAGGGCATATGGGAAGTGACAGAGTAAGTATGAAAAATATAAAAGTAGTAAAAGTTGACCTGGGAAGAAATTTAATTTTAGTAAAAGGTTCAGTTCCCGGTGCAAAAGGAACCATGGTTATAATTAATAAAATAGTATAATTTGAAGTATATTTTAAGGTATAGGAATTTCAATAATTCCTATACCTTAAATAAGGAAGATGATTTATTATGAAGAATATTAAAGATAAGATATTCAAGGGTGTAATAAATATTGCGGTGAGGGCGAATTAAGGGGTTTTCAAGGGGAAGAATTCCCCTTGAATATCTTACCAGGGAAGGAGGATTAGTTATGATTGACCTGCCGGTTCAAAATATTAAAGGAGAAAATATAGGAGAAATTTCCCTAAGAGATGATATTTTCAATACTAAAATAAACAAATATCTTGTTCATCAAGTAGTTAAGCATTATTTAGCTAACAAGAGAAGAGGGACTGCTTCCACAAAAAATAGGAGCGAAGTAAGAGGTGGAGGAGTTAAACCCTGGAAACAAAAGGGAACTGGAAGGGCTAGAGCAGGAACGAACCGTTCACCTATTTGGGTAGGAGGCGGAATAGTATTTGGACCTGCTCCCAGAGATTATTCCTTTTCTTTATCTAAAAAAATGAAGGTTGTTGCTCTAAATTCAGTGCTTTCAGATAAAGTAAAAAATAAAGAATTTATAATTATAGATAAATTATTTTTAGAAGAAAATAAAACCAAGAGGATGGTAGAAATTTTAAAAAATTTGCAAGCCTCCAAAAAACCATTAATAATAATTGAAAAAGAGGATAATGGTATATCACAAGCAGTAAGAAATATTAAGGGAGCAAAGGTTTTACCTGTATCTAAAATAAATACCTATGATCTTATAAATCAAGGAAAAATAATAATTACCAAAGAC
>NZ_PFKO01000340.1:902-9709 GCF_002784285.1 Candidatus Infernicultor aquiphilus | reverse complement strand
ATTATTAAGTGAATTAAAAGTCGAGGATAAATTTACATCTATTGATTTATTCGATAATTATATAATAGGACAATAAATATGAATATAATTAGATCAGAGAAAAATCCAATAATAACACCAGAGGACGTAAAGCCATCAAGGCCTGATTTCAAGGTGGTTGGTGTTTTTAACTGTGGTGTTACCAGGTTCAATGGAGAAATATTACTTCTGATGAGAGTTGCTGAAATGCCAATTAATAACAACCCAAAAAAAGAACTTGTACCTATGATAGACCTGAAAACAGATAAAATTGTGGTAAAGGAATTTAACAAGGCTGATTCTTCAATAGATTTCTCGGACTCCAGATTTGTTAGGACACCTACCGACCAATACCTTACATCTATTTCCCATTTAAGGATCGCTAGGGGCAAAAATGGTATTGACTTTAAGATAGATAAAAAGCCAGCCATATTTCCTGAAAGCAAATATGAGAGATTTGGCATAGAAGATCCAAGGATAACCCAGATTAATGGAAGATACTATATAAATTATAGTGCAATATCCGATATAACCGGGGTTACTACCTGTCTAACCTCCACGACTGATTTTGTTACATTTACTAGACACGGTGTAATTTTTATGCCTGATAATAAGGACGTTGCAATTTTCCCTGAAAAGATAAAAGGTAGATATTATGCCTTGAATCGTCCCGTATCTGCCGAATATAGGGTAAGAAATATATGGATATCCGAGTCACCAGATCTTGTTTACTGGGGTAATCATCTGAAATTAATGAGCGCAAGAGAAAAATACTGGGACGACGGAAGTATAGGCTGCAGTGGTGTTCCATTCAAGATAGAAGAAGGTTGGATGGAAATATACCACGGATCGTCAAAGATTAACAGGTACTGTCTTGGGGCAGTACTATTGGATGCTAATGAACCCTGGAAGGTTATAGCGAGAAGCGAAAAACCAATAATTGAGCCTGAAATGGATTATGAATTACATGGTTTCTTTGGTAATGTGATTTTTAATTGTGGGAATTTATATGAAGAAGGTAAGGTAAAAATATACTATGGCGCGGCTGACACTTGTATTGCATACGCAGAGGTCAAATTGAAGGATATTCTTTATCAATTAAAATAGTTTAGAGGTAATAACAAAATGAAGATTGGAATAATCGCTGATACCCATGATAACTTACCTCAGATAAAAAAAGCGGTGGAAATTTTCAACCAAGAAAAAGTTGAACTGGTTCTGCATGCTGGTGATTTTGTCTCCCCCTTTACTTGCTTAGAATTTAAAAATTTAAACTGCCCTCTAAAAGGAGTCTTTGGGAATAATGATGGAGATAAAATTTACTTACAAGAAAAATTTAAAGGAATTGGAGAACTTTTTCCTGAACCATATCAGACGAACATAAACCATAAAAACATAATTATGCTGCACCTAGAAAAACTAATAGACGACCTTGCAGAGAGCCAAAAATATGAGGTAATCATTTATGGTCATACTCATCGTACCGATTTGCGTAAAATTGGAAAGACCCTTATCGTAAATCCAGGAGAATGCGGGGGCTGGCTTAGCGGAAAAAGCACTATTGCCTTGTTGGATCTGGAAAATTTAGAAGCAAAAATTATAAATCTAGCGTATAAAATGCAGTAATTATGTAATATGTAATTAGTAAAAGAGCGGTGCGAATAAATCCGCTCCCCAACTTTAATACTACTAATAGTTTAGTTTAATCGAATATTAAGTAGGGGCGTATTGCAATACGCCCCTACAATAACTGAAAACTGTAAACCAAGTAACTACTCAACTAACCTGACTAGCAGATCGGTAAACTGGTTAATTGGCCAACTAAATATTATTCTCTTGTACTCATCTCTTCTAATAAATTCAAAGTATTTTCTAATTTCTTTAATTCTTCTCCGTATTTTGCCCAATCACCTTCACGGGCAAATCCTTGAGCATTCTCAAAATACCCTGCTGCTTCTTGGACCAAATCTTTAAGATTTTTTTCTTCATCGGTTACTACGGCTTCTTTTTCTTTAAAAGTTCGAGCAAATAGCTTCTCTAAGGCCTCTTCCAGATTATTTCCCATCATTACATCAGAGCCATTGGAGACAATTACTTTCTTTAGTTCTGGTATTTGGCCTTTTTCAGCTCTCAAATATAATGGCTCAACATAAATAATTGATTTTTCTATAGGAATTATCAGTAGATTTCCCCTGATAACCGTGGAACCCTTCTGTCCCCACAAGGTCAGTTGCTGAGAAATCTCCGAATCCTGGTCAATTCGTGCCTCAATTTGCATCGGTCCATAAATAAGTTTTTCTTTAGGAAATTTATAGACGATTAAATTCCCATATTCCGGCTGATCATTTTTGGCGGCCAGCCAGGCAATCATATTATCCTTGGCAGAGGGAGTAAAAGGAGTCATCAGGATAAACTCTTCTCTCTGGTGCCCCGGAAGCTTAGTTACAATATAATAAGGTTCCACTTTAATTTCATTTTCGGCATAAATTTCATTAGGTATATTCCAATAATCTTCTTTATTATAAAATACATCTGCATCCAACATATGATAGGTGGAATAAAGTTCTGCTTGTATCTGGAAAAGATCTTTAGGATAACGAAGATGTTCCTTTAAATCATCGGGCATCTGGTCAAAATTCTTAAATAGTTGAGGAAAGATATTTTGATACACTTTAACTAAAGGATCTTTCTGATCTACTATATAAAAATTCATAGTACCATTATAAGCATCAATTATTACCTTAACAGAGTTTCTGATGTAATTTAAATATCCCTTAAAAGGAGTAGAATAGGGGTAATTATTAGATATAGTATAAGCATCTTGTATCCAGAACAGTTTTCCTTCTTTAGAAATCACTATATAAGGGTCGTTATCATAACTCAGAAAAGGAGCTACTTTTTTGACCCTCTCCTGAATATTACGATAGATCATAATTCGGCTCTCTGGAGTAAAATTGGTAGTGAGTAAAATCTGTAAATTAGAATATTTTATAGAAAACAGAATCCTTCTCCATAGAGATGAAACCGGCACACCACCATTACCGGTATAGGTGCTGTAGACATTCTCATCTCCTTTTGGATAATCAAATTCTTTAGCTTTAGTTTTAACCACCACATAACCTTTAGTTATCTCTCCATAATAAATTTCTGGTCTAGTAATAGTAATATTTACACTGGAGACCGGGGGAATATCTTTAATCAACAGTTCGGGAAGGCCTTCTCCGCTAATCTTATTAACCGGATTTACCACTACCCCGTAACCATGAGTATAAGTTAATACCTCATTTACCCAAGTCCTGGCCTTTTCTGGTATCTTATCTTTATCTAATTCCCGGGGAGAGATTATCACCTGTTGATAAGTTCCGTTAAAATAATAACGGTCTACATCTACACTATAAAAATCATAATATAGTCTGATAGCCTGAATTTGCTTTAAAGTCTGTTGTATAGGGCTCCAATCCCAGAGTCGGATATTTCCAATCGTCTCTTTGTTTTTCTCAATATCTTCGAAACTTATCTCTTCCTTTACCGGGAATTCCTCCTCTTTAATCTTATCTAAACCATATGCTATCCGGGTGGCCTCAATATTATTTAATATATAAGGTCTCTCCTTGGTGCTCTCATTAGGCAAGACTACCGCCCGATGTATAATCTCCGGATAGATTCCTCCTAACAAGATAGAGACACCAATCAAAACCGCCAATCCCAAAACTGGTATTTTCCAATTTTCTTTCCTTGCAGTTGCAAAAAATAGTGCTGCGCAAATCAAAGCTACAACCATTAAAACTCTCAAGGCTAAAAGATCGGCGTGGATTGCTGTATAACCCGCTCCAAAAATTACCCCTCGAGTAGAGTAGAGAATCTTAAAGGCATTTAACCAATACTGCCAGGACTTTAAAATTAATATTAAGCCGATAAGCAAAGACAGGTGTACCTTAACTGGAGTTTCAATAATAAGTTTTTTATATTCATATTTCACCGCTTTTTTAAGAATATAAATAGCACCTACTACAACAGTAATAATGGTAAGAGCAAAAGATAGCCAGTTCCTGACGAATTCCCAGAAAGGAAGACTGAACATATAAAATCCGATATCTCGATTAAAGACCGGGTCGGTTATTCCAAATGAAGTCCTATTTAAATAAATCAGAATCTTCTCCCAGTTGGCACCTTCGGAGAATCCCATAAAGAGCGCTACAAGCAGGGAAAACCAGAAAACGAGTCTTTTGTTTACCTTAATATTTTGCAGACTCTTATATAATTGAATCTCTGGTCTTTCAAACTCATCCTGGCTTATCTCCACCTGAAAATCAGGTGCAAAACGTCGGGCAAAAGAAAGATTTAAAAAAGACAATATAAAAAAGAAAGCTGCGAAAAATAGCATAACTACCCCTTTAGTGAGCAGAATTTTCCAAAAAACGGTAATATATTGCACTGATTTAAACCAAATCAGGTCAATATAAATTGAAGCAATCCCCATCACTACTATTAAGCCTAATAGGATTAAGCCAATAATTGTCCATTTTATATTTTTCGTTTTATTAGCCATCATTTACCTCCCCTTTATTAATTTATTTAAATTATAACACTCTCCATGCAAATATTCCAATAATCTTTAAAAGGTAAAAAAAAGTGCCAGGCACCTTTTTTTACCTTTATGACAAATTTAGTGCCTGGCACCTTTTTTTACCTTTTTTGTAAGTCCTTATAACTTAAAAGACCATAGAGCGATTCGGTACTTTTTACTGCTTTTACTATCGCCCGAGCCATAACTTCTGCTGCAATAGCCCCTACCACATTTGCTCCTCCTTCTACTTCGCCAGTAGCCATACAGAAGATAGTATCCCCGTCAAACATAGTGTGAGCAGGACTGATAGTTCGTGCATAGCCATCCTGAGCCATCATCGCTGCCTTGGTCGCACCGGCCTTGGTCAGCTTTGCATTGGTAGCTATTACTCCTATAGTAGTATTGGTTGGAAAACTACTCCCACTTCTTTGGGGAAAATTTTTTAAGAAGGACATAGTATTAGCGAATTCCTTTTTGTTTTCAGTTAAAACTCCGGCAATAATCTCTCCGCTTTCCGGATCAATCACATCTCCAAGGCAATTTACTGCCACTATTGCTCCTACTATCAGTTCTTGAGACTTAAAACTGGCTGTGCCCAGACCGCTTTTCATACAGCGAAATCCCCCAAATATTTTTCCTACTGTAGCCCCAGTCCCAGCTCCTACATTGCCCTGTCTGACCTCCTCTTCACTCGCATTTAGACAAGCATCATATCCCATCCTGGCATCAGGTCTTATCCTATAATCACCTACCCCTAAGTCAAAGAGAACTGCTCCGGGGACGATAGGAACTTTAGTCAGCACCACATCAAGGCCTATTCCCTTTTCTTCTAAATATTTCATTACCCCGGTAGCTCCGTCAAGTCCAAAGGCACTTCCTCCACTAAGATAGATGGCATGAGCTTTATCTACTAAATTAACTGGGTTAAGAAGATCTGTTTCCCGAGTTCCAGGAGCTCCTCCCCGTACATCAACTCCGGCTGTTGCGCCTTTCTCACATATAACTACAGTACATCCAGTTCCAGCTTTTAGATTTTGGCTGTGCCCTACCTTTATCCCCGGTACATCTATAATGGCATCCTGTAAAACTTTTGTATTTTCCTTATTTTCCATCTCTGGTGCTCCTTATCTTTTAGATTATTTTATCTGAAGTTTTATCTAATTTCCTTAACTATCTTCTGAAATACCTTTAAAAATTTTTCATTTAATGATTTATCAAACTCTTCTAACCATCTTACAATATATTTGGTATCGTAATCTGAATTTTTTAAAATAATTGATCTTACATCTTCAATATCTCTCGCTCTGCCAGCAATTATCTTATGAATAACCACATCTTCAAGGGAGGCGAACTTAACTACAGTATTGCCAAATTTTATATCAGGTGCTCTTTTAATCGCTTGTTTTTCATACCGAGAAAAAGAAAAAATAAAATCAACCCGGATGCCTGTTTTCTCATCAATTGCCAGTAATACCATGGTTTTTTGGACAAAACCTTCGTTAACAAGAGCTTTTAGATTAAGCTTCTGAATAATACTATTAATATCTTTTAGTCCGTCAATCCCTATACCCAAAGTGATATCAATATCTTTGGTTAGTCTTGGTTCTCCATAGAGAAGAACCGCCTGACCCCCTATAACCATATAAGGAATATTATGAGTATTTAATTCATTGGCTATTTTTTTAAGAAGTTTTTTGAACATAGTTCACCACCATAGCAATTTTTGCATCAATACCCCATCCATTAAGTGGATCTTTCATAGGGATTACCCCTAAGGCTCGTGCTTCCTTATACATTGCATCCATTATCTGAAAGTTTTTTATTAAATTTACTTTCTCTTTTTTTATCAGTTCTTCTTCAAACTTTTGTACTATTTTACTATTTTTTATCATTTTGGTATCCTCATCGTTTCTTTATAGTTTAATTTACTCAAAAATTAATAATGAGTGTTCCTTTTATCAGCTAATAATATTAGCCTCAATCTAATCTTTTGCTTAAAACTTAGTAATAAAAATTATTTGGTTTGAAATATTTAAATTAATCTAATAGCAAACTCAGGACATACTGGGTTACAATACCCACACAAAATGCATAACTTATGATCCACCACTGCTTTTCCATTTTCTAAAGACAAGGCATTATTAGGACAAGTTTTAACACAGGTGCCACAACCTTTACAAAAAGTGGAAATAAATAATCTCTTGCTGGGTTTGATTTTTTGAGTGAATAACCCTTTAGGAATTTCTTCATCATTAAATATTTTTAAGTTTAGTTCCAATTCTTCCGAACTAACCATACCGACCGCCAGGGAACTGATGCCTTTAATATTTCTTACAAAATTAAAAGCCTCTTCTAATTGATTAATTAAATGTCCTCCGCCTAAGGCCTTCATAGCATATAGGCCTTTTCCTGCCTTATGCGCCTCTGATATTGCTTTAATCATATCAATAACACTACCGCCTACAATACCAATACCAATTTTGTTAATGATAGGAAATATAATATCGATTTCTTTAATTTCTGCGGCTCGTCTAACTACTTCTACTGCATGAGTTGAAATTCCGATGGCCCGAAGAACTCCCTTTGCTTTATAATCCTGTAAACATTGTAATGCCCCTGCTCTTTCTTCGAAGACTGAAGGGGTAACTCTGGCGGCATGTAAAAGAAAAATGTCTATATAGGTCCGACCTAAAAACGCCAAGGCATCTTTTATACTTTGTTCCATTTCTTGGTATGTTTTGGCACCAGATTTAGTAGCAATAATCACTTCCTCATTATAGCCTTCCAAAGCTTTCTTAATATAGGGATAAGTTTTATAACCTTCTGCGGTATCAATGAAATTAATACCCTTTTCCAGGGCAGTACGAATAAGTTTTGCTCCCTTTTCTACAGAAATATTTGCCTGTAAAGGCCCTATAGGTAAGGCACCAAAACACAACTCAGTTACCATAATTCCTGTTTTTCCTAAAGAATATTTTTTCATATTTTTAAATCCCCTTCTTTTAAAGTTAAATAAAAAGTAAACTTTTGATGGTAATAGGAAGATAATTTTTATCTCGATTTTTTATCATACAATTCCTTTGCCCTTTGGGCAATATGTTCTGCCGTTAGACCAAACACTTTGGTCAACTCCCAGGGTTCTCCAGATTCACCAAACCTATCCTCTACTCCGATCATATCCATTAACAGAGGGGTAGAATATTTTTTATTCTGGGCTATCACTCCGGCGATGATATTTCCAAAACCACCTACCTGATGTTCTTCGATGCTAATTATCAGATTAGTATCTTCGGCTGCTTTTAGGATAGCTTTCTTATCGATTGGTTTTAGAGTGTGAATATTTAAGATTCGACTTTCCAGATTATATTCTTCTTTTAAGATATAAGCTGCCCGCATCGCCTCAGCGACCATTGGTCCACAGGCAATCAGGGCGAGATCTTCTCTTTCTGAGGTATAATCAGGAGAGAGTTTAGTCTGGAAGGCCTCCATAAAGTTTTTCTTTTCGCTTCGGTATCTTATTACATTAGCCAGACCAAATTGATAGGGAGTATCGGAAGTAGTGACTAGGGGAGTAGCCTCCCGGGCATATCGGACCACAGCTGGCCCGTGGATAGAAGCTATGGCCTGGGTAGCTTTTTCGGTCTCTATGGCATCACAAGGGATAGCCAGGTGCATATTGGGAAGATAATAGAGGTTGCTAATATCTTCTAAAGCCTGATGGGTAGCTCCATCTTCTCCTACTGAGATGCCGGCATGGGCATCGGCTATTTTTACATTATAGTTATTGTAACAGACGGTAGTGCGAAGCTGATCCCAATTTCTGCCGGTAACAAAGACTCCGTAAGAACCAATAAAGGGGATCTTCCCTTCTTTAGCCAGACCGGAGGCTACCAGAGTCATGTTGGCCTCGGCAATCCCTATTTCGAAAAATCGGTTCTTTCTCTCCGGATGGGAAGCATAGAATTTATCCATCCGGATAGATGCGGTTATATCTGCCCCTAAGGCTACTACCTTCTTATCTTTACCTAATTCTTCTATCGCCCGACCAAAACCATTACGGGTAGGCTCCATCTGGACCTGCATCAAAGAGTTCGCATTCCACCAGTAAGGACGAGAAAATTTAGGCAGGGAGGCTTCTACCTTTTGGTCTATTTCTTTTTGGTAATCAGAGGCTATCTTGAAGAGGTGGTCTACTTTTTCTGGGTTAAATTGGGGATCTCCA
>NZ_PFKO01000340.1:0-883 GCF_002784285.1 Candidatus Infernicultor aquiphilus | reverse complement strand
CTAAGGATTCTTTACCTCTTCTGCCGTCTTTGGGGGCTAGACCATGATAAGCTACTACTCCTTCCGCAAAAGAGACCCCTTTACCTTTTAGGGTATGGGCAATAAGGACGGTGGGTTGACCTTTTATCTTTTCTACCTCATCTAAAGCGGAGAGTATCTGAGACATATCATGGCCATCAATCTCTATGGTATGCCAGCCAAAGGCCTGCCATTTAGCCAGGAGAGGTTCTAAGCACATTACTTCTTTGGTAGGACCATCTATCTGTAAATCATTTCTATCCACAATAGCGGTAAGGTTATCTAATTGATAATGGGAGGCGCACATCATAGCCTCCCAGACCGAACCTTCATCCAGCTCTCCATCTCCCAAGATAGTATAAACCCGATAGTCTTTCTGCTCTAATTGGGCATTTAAGGCACAGCCGATGGCTACTCCTAAACCCTGGCCTAAGGAGCCAGCAGAAAGCTCAATGCCGGGTAGTTTTAATCGATTAGGGTGGCCCTCAAACCCGGACCATAGTTTTCTTAGCTTTACAGTCTCTTCTTTCGGGAAGTAGCCGGCTTCGGCAAGGGCTATATAAAGGGCGGGGGCCTTATGGCCAACTGACCAGAAGACTCTATCTCTTTCTTCCCAGGTCGGATTAGCAGGGTCGTGTTTTATCTTCTTCAGGTATAATGCGGCAGTAATATCCATAATGGATAAAGTCCCTCCGGTATGGCCGGAGCCAGCTGCCGTAATGGCTATCATATTATAAGCTCTCATTTCTTGGGCTTTTTCTATTAATTCCTCAATTGTATAATCTCTTCTTATTTTTCCGGTCTTAGAATCTAGAATAGACATTGGATTTCTCTCCTTTTATATAAACCATTAAAATAATTTTAA
>NZ_PFKO01000138.1:0-2490 GCF_002784285.1 Candidatus Infernicultor aquiphilus | reverse complement strand
TTTTGATTGATTAATTAATTTAGCAGTTTTTAAAACTAGGCCTCGAGTCATAACAAAACAAGAATTATAGCCTGGTAAATTTAAATTTTTAGGATAATGAAAAGATTTAACTTCATTTTTAGAAATATCTAGCGGAATATCAATTAAAACTGGCCCGGGACGTCCAGATGAAGCAATATAGAAAGCTTCTTTTATAATGCGTGGCAGATCACGCACAGAATCAACATAATAATTATGCTTGGTAATCGGTTGGGTAATACCCGCACGGCTGGCACGTTCTACAATAAACTCAGCATAAATGGCACATTATTAGCGCATTTTTCTATTGCTTCCTGAATACATTCAAATCCGCGATTTCGAAAAATATTAATAGCTAAATTACGAATAAGGGAATAATTAGCCGGGGCGTGCTTTGTTTTTACTTTCCAATCATCTTCCAAGAAAGTTTTATCTTTAATATAATGAAAACTTTCAATTTGCCAATGGGAGCGAATACCTTCGTAAAAATATTTGGCACCAACTTCAGGCTTTAAATCGGAGATAAAATAGGCAATTTCTTTAGTTGTTTTTTCTTTAAATTTAACGATTCTTTCCACTTCGATTATTGAATTGACACTTTCCCATTTCTTTTTATTGGCCTCATCTAAATTATTTTTAGATACTTTCACTATTCTTTTTTCTATTCTGCCTCGATTCTTTTCCTCTTTAACATACTGTGATTTAAGTTTTCCAATTTTTACTTTTTTTTATATCCTCAGACAACTTCTTCTGATTGTTTTTTACTCCAATAATATAATGATTTTTACTTTTCTTGATCGCTTTTATTGTCTTTTCTTGGCAATGTAGTGCGTCCAAGGTAAAGGTAATATCCTTTAAATCCAACATTTTAATCAAAGCTTGAACAGTGGGGATTTCATTTTCTTTTTTAGTCTCTATTTTTGCCGACGTTAATACTTGTTTTCTTTTACTGGCAAAAACCGAAACTAAGCTGGTAAAATTTTGAAAATTAGTTTGAGAATTTTTAATAGTGCCACGCATTGCTTTGCCATCAAGACTGATAATGTCTTTCTTTTCTATTTTAACTATTTTTAACGCCCATCCGTAAAATATATTTTGCAGTTTTGAAAAATCAGTTTGTTGAATTATTCCTTGAATAACGCTTCTACTGGGTATCTCTTTTCTGGCTATTTTTAAAGCCTTTATCAGAGCTTGTTTGTTGTTCTTGGCAAATCTTGAAATTGCTCTTTCACTTTTGGATCCAGCCATAATAGCCATAATAATAATCAACAACACAATTTCCAACGGATGTCTTTTTCCTTCTTTTCTTCTATGATCTTTCAATGTCTTCAGCAAGCAGATCAAGTCTTGCTCTCTTGGTTTTTGTTTCATTTTTATGGGGAGTTAATTGTTTATCCCATGATTATACACTTTTTTGAAAGAACATGCCAGCCGTGATTATTAACTCGAATCTCACACGGCAAACTTTTGCTAGAGTAAGCCATATGCTATAATTAGATTGATAAAAAATAATCTAAATAATATAAACATATGACTTACCTTAACAAGCTTGCTGATCTGGAATTAATTCTAATATCTATCTATTGTTTTGTCGATGATTTTATTAAAAATATCCTTTTAAATATTAAATACGCTCTGCAAAGACCAGATAGAAACAATCCACCAGTTAAGAAGTTTAATCTTGGGTTAGCTGAATTAACATCATTAGCTTTATTTAAATTCTTTACTGGTCATCGGAATTGGAAAACATTCTATTATTTTGTAAAAACATATCACCAGACTGATTTTCCTAATCTTCCTAGTTATCAAAATTTCTTACGAGCAATGAATAAATTATCCTTCTTTGCCCTCTTTCTTTTACAAGCTTTTATGAGTTTTTTTAGAAAAATAACTGGTTTAAAAAAGATTAAAATTACTGACAGTACTAAGTTAGAAGTCTGCAAGATTAAACGTGAATTTAGCCATAAGGTAGTTAGAGGTTTAGCGGCTAAAAGTAAAAGCACTATGGGCTGGTTCTATGGCTTTAAACTTCATATTATTTGTAATGAGCTAATGCAAATCTTAAGCTTTAGAATAACTGCTGGCAATATCGACGATCGCAAGGGCTTGGACATGATCTGGAATAATATCTTTGGTTTGATTATTGCTGACGCTGGCTATCTTGGTAAAAACTGGCAGGAAAAAGCAAAGAATTTAGGTAAACAATTATTTACAGCTGTCAAAGCAAATATGAAAAAAATTATGACTAAAACTCAACATCAATTACTTAAATTAAGACAGAGAGTAGAAACAATCTTTTCAGTTTTAAAACTAAGACTTGGTTTAGAAACTTCACTACCTAGATCACCCTTAGGATACTTTGCTCACTATATTTGGTGTTTAACTGCTTATCAAATTAATCAATATTTTACTTATATCTTTACTAGAAAAGAAGGACTTTTATCAGAAGCTAAGGGGATGTTAGCCTAATGA
>NZ_PFKO01000372.1:0-2113 GCF_002784285.1 Candidatus Infernicultor aquiphilus | reverse complement strand
GCCAATCTGCCTATCGGCCTATCTACCGATTAAGAAATCTAACCAACAAAAGTAATACGTAATAGTGGACGATATAATATAAGCCCTTTGAACTATACCTAAAATAAGGGTCATTTTAAGCGTTTTTTGGAAAAAGATAGGGTTTTACCTTAAGCACCTCAAAGAAATGCGTTATACGCCTTGTACGTTGATATTGCTTGAAAGCCTTATCTAGTAAGCCTTTCAAGACCTAAAAAAGCTATTTTTAGCCCTTTTTTACCTATTTTTGTGCTAATTGGCGTGATGAATATTTCTTAAATTTTCCAGAGGGCTCTGAAACCCTTGTATTATCTGCGTTTTAGAACAGGCGAATTTTATATCATAAAGATAAAAAAGGTGTAAATTACCAGATGCAAGATGAGATTGCTTCGGTCGTTTCACTCCCTCGCAATTACAGAGTTTAATGTTCAAGATGTGAACTTGTAAAAATTATACTGTAAAATGTTGGTGATTCAAATTAGTCAGGTTGTCCTCTCAACAAGTTCGAAGGTGAAGCTTTCATTATCTAAAGTCGGGTTCATGTCTTTTCAGTATCTTTTTCAAACATTTTTAGACTTAGCAATCGAGCACTATAAATAACTCGCATAATAATAACCCTGGCATCGTCAATTCTAAAGATAGTCCTGTAATTGTCATAGATAATATGCCGATACTCTTTTCCTAATTCCCTCGATTCAGGGATAACCGGGCAGCGCATGGGAAATTGCTTCTTTGCCGCTATTTCGTGGTCAGTTGTAATGTATTGAAAAATCTCTCCTATATCCGATTCAGCAGTTTTGGTAATCTCAACGCGATACCTTTGTGCTCTCATTGAACTCCTTTATAAATTTTCGTGCTTCTCTGGTACGGCCATCTCTGACATCCATTTCTGCCTCAGCCAATAGAATGCCAAGATTCAACGATTTTAACTTTTTCTCAAAAACCTCTACATCCAGCAAAACAGCATCAGGCTTACCGTTTACAGTAACGATAATTGGGCGGCCAGTATGGTGCATTTGCTTAAAGATTGCATTCGTTTTCTTTTTTAAATCCGAAACCGATTTTATGTCTTCGGAAATACTTATAGACATTACAATTCACATCCTTTTTAATATTATATTTAATATCTTATATGCTATCACAAACGAACTTAAAATCAAAACATTTTCATATTCAAGTAATACAGGGGACGATTCTCTATAGACGAAAGATCCGCCAAGGTGTACTCTTCGTTCAAGCCTTCACGAAGGAATTCGGGGTAGGAAATTAGGTAGAATTTTTAAGGATAGTTTCAATATTAATAATTTTAAGAAGACCAATGTAGATTGAGATTGATTCCCCTGCTTCCGTAGGGGGAACCTTTTGGGAAAAAATAACTTATCTTTTTTAATTATTAATCATTTATACTTTTTAAAACTTGCTTAACAATCTTCGGATGCAATATTATATCTTTATGAAAAGGTATAATTATTCTTCTTTACCCTTTTTTATATATCCTGTGGCTTCCTTTGCTTCTAATTATTTTGAAACCACAGCCTTAAACAACAATTTTTCTGCTTCCTGAGCTTTTAATCTTGGTAGTTTAGCCAACTCTCACCTCTAAAGAGGTAGTTAATATTTCTTTACTTAAAAAAGTTTTTATTTCATCCTTTGACAATGTCTCTAAATATAACCCGATAGCCTCTTTTATATTGCTTAATACTTCCTCCAAAGAATCGCCTTGTGTTTGACAACCTTCTAATTCCGGGCAATAAGCATAATAACCATATTCACTCTTCTCAATAACTACATTAACTTTATACGACATATTCAACTTTTCTGTCTCCTTTCAATGTATAGATGCATAATAATAGAGAGTTTATTTATATTAATAAATATGCATCACTTATTTTATAATATCAAATTTTCAGCAACCTCTAAATCATTATGAGCTTTAATTAGCCATTTTTTGACATATTCATCTATCATAACCTTATTCCCTCTTTTAAAACCTCTCTCACAACATTACCTATCTTTGTCTTATAGTAATTTATTTCTTTTTTTGATTTGATAATAAAATCAGCATCAATTCCTTCTTTTGCAAGTTTCTTCCGTA
>NZ_PFKO01000262.1:0-9804 GCF_002784285.1 Candidatus Infernicultor aquiphilus | reverse complement strand
AAAGAACTTTAATCTGATGCGTGACATATTTTAATATTCGACAAAACTTTTAAAAATCCTTCTTTTTGAGAAAAAGTTTTTGATAAAAAGATTAGTATAAGGATAATTACTAAATATAAATAACCTTCGTCTACACTATTGGTCAAAGAGAAGGATATCTTTTCTTTGTTTTGATAAATTATTTAATTTTTCATTAAAACCTGATTTGGAAAATAAAATAAAATATTTTTGACCAGCATAAAAAAAATTGTTAGCCTTTCTTTCTAATTCATTTAACTCATTTAGACCGACTTTTTTATTCCTCCATTTACACTCACCAAAGATAAAAGATTGCTTTTCATCATAAGCTACAATATCAATCTCTTCTTCGTTATTCCACCAACGCCCAATATTACTAGCTTTAAAAGGAAGCATATTTTTTCTATTTAGATTTTTTATTCTTTGTAAACAAATATCCTCAAAAACAAATCCAGTAAAACTATCCAAAGAAGGTTTTATTTTTTCTTGCCAAACATAATTAAAGTCTCCCTCTTCAAGGTAACTCATATTAGGTAAAATATATCTAAACCAAAAGCGGAAGAAAGGATCGTTAAGGAGATAAATACCTTTTCTTGATTTGTGAGGTTTATCTTCGGTAATCGGAATTTCTCTTCTTACTATATGTAATTCTCTAAGGACACTAAGATATTTATTTACTTTATGTCGCTCACTAATCCCAGTTTCCAGTACTATTTCATTTAGTCGTGTCCTACCAAAGGCAATGGCTCTTAAAATAGAGAAATAGGTAGACGGCTCATGCAATTCTTCTATTAATAAAAAACGAGGTTCGCTAAAAAGAAAACCATTTTTATTTAAAATTTCCTCTTTTACATTTTGTTCTATAGTTTTTTTATCATTAAATCGTTGGAGATATGCAGGTGTACCTCCAAGTACAGTATATGCGAGCATTCTATCCTCTTCAGAATAGTCAGGGAAAAAGAACTTAAGATCTTCAAAAGATAATGGGTTTAAGGCAACCTGTCCAGTACGTCTGCCAAATAAAGGGCTTTTACTTCCTAAAATTTCTTTTTCCATAAAGCTCATATAAGAGCCACATAAAATAAGAAAAATATTACTTTCTTTTGCTTTTTCATCCCAGATTTTTTGCAAAATAGAAGGAAGGGCTGGATTGCTTATACATAAATAAGGAAATTCATCAATAATAACCAAAGGTATTTTCGGAATTAAATGGTCAAAGATATATCTTAATAAAGCTTCCCATGAACTAAAGGGCTGGGTTTGTAAAAATGATTCTCTGGTTAACTGAAATATTTTTTCACTAAATTGTTTTAACTGTTCTTGTTCAGAAGATAGATCTGAAGAAAAAAAGAGGTGTTTTTTATTTTTAGAAAATTGTCTGAGTAATTCAGTCTTACCAATTCTTCTACGACCATACATAATTACAAAGCGGGCATCCTGTTTCTTATGTAATTTTTCTAAGTAATTTAATTCCTCAATTCTATTGACAAACATATTAGCCTCCATATAGTATACTTTAAAGTATTATACTTATAAGTATACTATATATTATAAATAAGTCAATAAGGTTAGAAGAATGCTCTCACAACAGTTATAGGGGCATCCAATTGGAATAATATTAGCAAATTCACCACAATCACCGATTGTATTTGTGGGATGAAAAATAAATAACTCGCCCATATTGTTCACCTCTTTTATAAGTAACTATATTGCTTGATTATCACTCCTACTTAATCGCTTCCATTATCGGAAAGTTGTCACGGTAGGACAGCCAGTTACCCGACTGCCCCCGCACAGATCCCAGCGTGCGGAATTACCGCACTGGGCTCTTCAGAAATACTCGCTTCCGTAAAAGTAAAACTAATAAGATAATTAACTGGTTAAGAAAACTCCGTAATTCTAGGTTTCTCAATTTTATAAAATTCAGTAATCTGGTTAAATATATTATAGCAAAAACTACGCTTTTGGCTACGACGATTCAACCACTTGTATAAGATTCTTAACGCTTGAAAGAAAAACTTTTGCAAACTAGTAAAATTACCTATAACCCCATAATAGTTGTAATAACCTCTTAGTTTGACATTAAGTAGTTTAAAGATTTTCCTAAGACGAAAGTTTCTGCATTTACGACACCATAGGGTAAACCTTTTCAAGCTTGCTAATAGTTTCTTCCTAGAGGTTCTACGTTTAATTATATCCTTACCCTTGCGGCTAGTACCCCAGCGAAATTCAAAACCTAAGAATTCAAAGTAATTAGCATCTTTCTCAAATCGGCTAAATTTTATGATTCTGGTCTTATCCGGTGATAGAGAAAGACCGAACTTTTCCAACCTTTTAATAATTGCCTTATAGAATTCCTCTGCCTCATCTTTGAAACGAAAGGCACAGATAAAGTCATCCGCATATCTACAAAGGTAAGCTTCTCCTTTACAGTTAGGTTTCACTTTCTTCTCAAACCAAAGGTCAAGTACGTAATGTAAGTAGATATTAGCCAGTAGAGGACTGACTATCCCCCCTTGTGGCGTCCCTATCACTGGATGTAATATTTTACCTTCGGTAGAGAGTACTCCTGCCTTAAGCCATTTGGCAATTAAGTTAATAAATGGTTTATCATCAATCCTTTCTTCTAACATCTTGAGTAACCACTGGTGATTGATATGGTCAAAGAATCCTTCTAAATCTGCATCCAATATGTAACCATATCTTCCTCTTACTAAGGTAGTAGTTATATCTCGTACTGCATCTTTTGCTCCAATCATCGGACGATATCCGTAACTACAGCTAAGAAAGTCTTGTTCATAAATCGCATTAAGTATTCTGGCTACTGCCTTTTGGATCAGTTTGTCACCTATAGTAGGTATGCCTAAAGAACGGTGCTTGCTATTTTCTTTAGTGATACTCACCCTTCTTACCAGTTTTGCCCGATACCGTTTTTGTTTTAAGCTTTTAACTAATCCTTGGATATTGCTAAGTAAATTTATCTCAAATTCTTTAGTTGATATTCTATCTACTCCTGAGGCTGCCTTGTTGTTCAGGTATTTCCAAGAATCTAAAAGGTTCTCTTCATTTAAAAGCCGATACAAATCACGGAATCGATACTTCTTATTCAGTTTTGCCTTCTTTGCTATTCCCTGCAGGGAGGTTTGCATTTGTTCCTCCAGTCCTACTTGCCCGGCAAATGTTTCCTTTGCAGACTACGTATTCTGTCAGCCCCTTCCTCGAAATGAGTACTATGAGCTGATCCGAATCCCTATAAGCCGTCAGTCTCCCTCTTTTTCTATCGGATAGACTTACCTTTACTCAGGAACCTATAGGGTCTCCCAAGTTCCCTATATCTCTACTTCAGACATGCCATGTGCCAAGACCCCGACAGACCCTCTTAGAATCTCGCCATATGCGATTCTTTTTGTGTAGGCTTCCGTTACTAAAACAACGTCGCCATCTGCATTAATCTATTTTACGAGGCTGTATAATTCACCTTCAGGAAGTACGGTCTTCCTTATGGCCTATCTGATTCCCTGTATACGCTCCTGCCTGCAGCAGACAGGTCATCTAATTGTTACCAATTTCGATGCAACACTCGGTATGGGTGGTTGGCTAGACCTTACCCAACAGGGACTTTCACCCTGCAAGAAATATAGAGCTTTCTTGGCGCTCTTTAGTTCTTGGTTTACGGTTTTCAGTGGGAATAAGAAAAGTATGCTTTATCCCTTAATGCCTGACCTGGTGAGGCTTTTGACAAAGATAGATTGAAGTACAAAAAATACTATTAATGTAGGTACTACTGCGGAAACGGTGCCGGCCATAATCACTCCCCAGTCACTTGCTGCTTCAGAGTCAATTAACATCTTTACTCCTATCTGAACCGTCTTCATTTTATCTTCCATGGTAACTATAAGAGGCCAGAGGTAAAGATTCCAAGCATAAATAAAATTAATGATTGATACGCCACCAAGCATAGATTTGGAAAGAGGAAGCAAAATTTTTATAAAATAGACCATCGGCCCAGCTCCGTCAATTTTGGCTGAATCCTCAAGCTCTTTAGGAATCATTAGAAAATGCTGCCGCAACAGAAAAGTATTGGTGGCACTTGCCATAAAGGGGATAGTCAAAGCCCAGTAAGTATTTACCCAGCCAAATTTTACCATTAGAGAAAATAAAGGTACAATCATAATTATTTCAGCTGGTAAAAATAAGGTAGCAAACAGAAAAGCAAAGGAAAATTTTTTACCAAAAAAATTAAAATTAGCAAAAGCATATCCGGCGAGAGCCCCGGTGACCAGTTTTCCCAAAGTAATCATTACCGCTACTACCGCACTATTCAGAAATAGCCTGAAAAATGGGACCCTTTGAAAGGCGGTAATATAATTTTGTAAGTGGAATCCCCGGGGAAGAATCTTCGGGGGGAAGGAAAAAACAGCATAGGGAGGCTGTATACTCATAGTTAATGCAAGGATTAATGGTAATATAAATACAAGAGAAACAATGATTAATATTGTTTCGGATATAATTATATCTGTTCGTTTTTGAGTGGATATTTTCATCAGTTATCTCCTTATTAATAATGAACATACCGTTCGCCGAATTTAAAATAGATCGAAGTAACCACAATCATTATAGCAATCAGGATTACGCTTTGAGCTGAAGCAACCCCTGGTTTTTGGAAGTAAAAAGCATCCAAATAAAGTCTATAAATCATATTGGTAGTATATTGACCTGGTCCTCCTTTAGTCATGACATCAATAATAGCAAAAGAGGAAAACATCATAGTCACTATATTCATAATTACCAAATAAAAAGTGATAGGAGAGACCATAGGAAAAATTATCCTCCAGGTCCGGTTCATAACATTAGCTCCTTCAATGGTAGCTGACTCCAAAATCTCTTCCGGTACATCCTGAATGCTGGCAATGTAAAATATCATATTAAAAGGTAGTGTTTTCCATACCGAAGCAAATACTACGGCATAAAAAGCATAAGGTTTAGAGGTCATCCATTCCACTTGAATCCCAAAAAGAACCTGAAAGAAATAGCTTACGTGGCCTACTATTGGATTTAACAAAAAAGTCCACAAAGCTCCAGCGATAGCCGGAGAAATAGCATAAGGAACAAAAATCAAAGTTCTAAATAGTTTTACTCCGGGAATCTTCTTAACCAGAAGAAGAGCAATTAAAAAGGATAAAATAATAGCAATGCTCACTGTAACTGTAACATATAGAATGGTAAATCTTACTGAGTAGAGGTAATCAGCATTAGAAAAAAGTTTTAAAAAATTAGTTAAGCCTATATAACTCGTTCCTCTGCCAAAGGGCAGTATTCTTTGCATACTCGCCTTTATCGAATACTCGGCAGGTACATAAATAAATATGACAATTATTATAAAAGTGGGGATCAACAATAAATATGGAGTCCATTTTCGCATTGTTATACCCTCAATAGTTAAAATAAATATATATTGATAAATTAATGGTAAAAGAGGCGGTAAAGGTTTTACCGCCTCCAAAGAAATTAAATATTACAATCCTTCATAGTTTCTAATCGCTTCCGTTGCTGCTTTTTCTGCAGCAGCTAAGGCTTCTGCTGGAGTCATACTGCCTGAGAGCATCTTTTCAATGTTTGATGCAACAATAGATCTCATCTCAGCAAAAGCACCAATAATTGCTCCGTTAGTGTTATAATTCTGAGTGGAAAGGAGAAGTTGCAATATGGCAGTCAGATCATGTGGAGATCCGGAATAATAACCCTGAGCCAAGAGGCCTTCTATAGCATCTTTTCTCACCGGGAAGTAGCCAGTTCCAGTATGCCACTTTATCTGTTGCGGGGCTTCAGTCATATATTTTACAAATTTCCAGGCTGCATCAGTCTCATTTTTAGGATGTCCGCCAATGATCCAGAGACTACCTCCGCCAATTACTACTCCGCCAGCTTCAGCATCCGCTGGGGTGGGTAGAAACGCACTGCCCAGTTCAAAATTATTTTCTTGTGCAGATTTAACCATCAAGGCAACATCGGATGTTGAGGTAATTAACATTGCCACCTTTTGAGATATAAAGAGATTTCTCGCTGCGGTCCAATCTTCAAGCTTGGTATTTATCATATCTCCATTTTTAGTTAGGTCATTCCAAAAAGTAAATACTTTCAAACCAGCATCTGAATTAAATATGGCTTTGGTGGGTCTTCCGGTTCTGCCATTATCGTTATCCACCAAGGGCGCATTCTGTGTAGCCATAAATTGTTCAAAGAACCAACAGTTAAGGCTCCAACAAACAGCAGCTTGAACTACATTTCCTTTATCATCTTTTGTGGTAAGTTTTTTCGCATATTCAAGTAGTTCTTCATAGGTTTTAGGTGGTTTATTAGGATCTAAACCCGCTTTTTCAAATAGAGTTTTATTGTAGAACATAATAGCATTGGAAGAATTAAAAGGCATACAATAGAGTTTTCCATTTACTCTATAATAATTAAGCACCTGAGGCATAAAAGCTCCGATATCAAAGGTGGGATCTGCATCAATTAAATCTTGCATAACGAGACCAACTTCTCCATCAATTAGCATTTGAGTGGCGATGTCATATCCCTGTACCACATGAGGTGCAACCTTCGATTGAACGGCGACATTAAGTTTATTAATGGTATCACCATAACTTCCGGTGTATTGTACCTCTACTTCAATATCCGGGTTTAAAGCCATAAAATTATTTACCATCTCTTGAAGCAGTTCGATTCTCCATCCGCCCATAGCATGCCAGAATTGTACCTTGGTCTTTTCAGCAGCGAGGGTAACTGAACTGGCCAGAAAAACAATAATTAAAAATGTAATAAAAATTATCTTTTTCATTTCTTCCTCCTAAAATATTTTTAAATATTAAAAAACAATTTTAGCAAGCAATTCTTGTGTTAAGTTATTGAAGTTAAAATTCACCTCCTCTGTTTTAGGAAATTAATTTATCTCATGTATAGCCTAATTATAGCATAATAATTTTGATTGAAAAAATTTTTTTTAGAGCTTACAGCAAAATAGCAACATTGATTTTTCCTGTTTCTCCCAATTTATTGGTTACTGGCTGGCATTTAGTTCTAAAAAGACAGGCAATCCTACCGGGTACCCTCGAATTATATTCGCTTAAAGCGTAATAATTTGCCTGGCCTTTAGCAATTATCAAATCGGCAGTCCGGAGAGCATTTTTTAATTCACAAGACATTTCATTAAGGGAAATACCCAGGGTATCCGATCCGGCTAAAATAATTTGTGAGGCAACTTCTTGAAGACCTACCGTTTCTCCATCTTCTATAGTGGCATCACTAGTTATAGGCCCTCCTCTTAAAGCAGAAATCACTGAGCTGCCATATCTTCTCAGTTCCTGAATCAGCAGTTTATCAAAGGCAATCTCACCAACATTATCATGGATATAGAGTATTTCGGAAGATTTTTTAGCTATTTGAAAAATTTCAGCTATCTGGTCTATCTTTATCCCTTCCAAAACGCAAGCATGAAGCTCCTCTATTATTTCAGCCATCTGAAATCCATAACCGGTTCCTACTGTCCGAAAATCAAGATGGTTGCTGGCAATAGCCCAATTAACTAAAAATGGAAACCTTTCTGATTCCTCCAGCCCCTCTGCTTCCAAGGCAATCTTTTCTGCCATTTCTATTCCAAGCTGATTACACTTGTCTCTTCTTTCTTTAAAAGGAATTTCTATCCTTGATATCCTCTTTAATATTCTATGAACTGCGGTAATGAAGTAAGAAGGAATCTTATCTGTGGAGAATTCTTGAGATAAAAATTGAAAGGATTCCTTTAATATTTCATTTTTTGTTTCTTCTTTTAAGGGTAATAAATTCAAAGCACCGCATAAATCATCTATTATACAGCTCGCACAGTTCAATTGGGTAAGCACGCGTCAATTACTCTCCTTATTTCTTTTTATTTACTTGTCTGCATCGCAATTCCTTGCACAAAGCTTTTCCGCAACAGCATAAGGACTACCAGCGGGGGCAGCATAACAATCACCGTAGCAGCCATAACCACATTCCATTCAGGAGCTATCTGCTCACTGGCTAATAACATCTTGATACCAATTTGCACCACCCGCATTTCAGCAGTAGTAGTTACAATTAAGGGCCATAAGTACTGACTCCACATAAAAATAAACTCTATAACAAATAGAGCTGCAATGTTAGTCTTAGAGATGGGAACTAAAATTTGTAGGAAATAACGCATAGGACTTGCCCCATCTACCCGGGCAGCATCGGGAAGATCTTTGGGTATAGTCAGGTAGAACTGCCGAAAAAGAAGCAGTCCGGTTGTACTGGCAAAGAATGGTACGGTGAGGGCATAGTAAGAATTTATCCAGTTAAAACTCGCCATTAATTGGAAGGTGGGAACAATACGTACCGGAAGAGGCAGCATTTGGGTGATCATGCACATAGAAAACAACAGACCCTGTCCACGGAATTTAAAATGAGTATAGGCAAAGGCAGCCAGTAATGCCAGGATCGTTTTCACTATTGCTACTATTATTGAAATAAAGGTACTATTAAAAAAGAGCCGCCCCATATTAATTCGATCCCAGACTTCTTGAAAATTGCTCATAAATTGTTTTCCAGGTATAAGTTTTGGTGGATACTGGTAGGACTCCTGAAAACTTAAGGTGCTGGTAATTAAAGCAAAATATACGGGAAAAGCAAGAACCATAACCAATAAAATAAGTATTGCATGAATAAAAATATCATGCCGAGTTTTTCTGGTCATTTTTGACATAGACTATTACCTCATCGCGAATAAATAGCTTTTTGGGTAACTATCCTCAATTGAATAATTGCTACCACAGAGATTACTAAAAATATTATTAATGATTGGGCCGAAGCAAATCCAGTATTTAGATGAATAAAACCATCACGATACAATTTGTATACCAGAAGTTCTGTCGCATTTCCCGGTCCGCCTCGGGTCATAATATCTATCAACCCAAAAACCTGGAAGAAGGCATAAAGCATGTTAACAAACAATAAAAAGCTGGTAGTGGGGGAAAGCATGGGAAAGGTAATGCGCCAAAATGCTTTCCAGGATCCGGCACCATCCATCTGAGCAGCTTCTAAAAATTCGTCCGGTACATTTTGTAATCCGGCTAAAAAGAAAATAATGTTGTAGCCCAACATCTTCCAGGTAGCGGCAGTAGCTACCACAAATAAGGCAATATTCCCGTTCGTCATCCAATTTAGCGTATATCCACCAGATAGTTTGGAAACAATATAAGGAATAAGTCCAGTAGCAGGTGCAAACATTGAAGCCCAGATCACACCAGCAACTGTCGGAGAGATAGCATAAGTCCAGATAAGGGCGACTTGATAGAAGCCTACTCCTTTGATCTTCTGGTTGAGTAATTGGGCAATCGCCAGTGAAATAGAAAGTCCACCAATAATAACAAAAGCAGAGAACTTAAAAGTAGCGATGACACTGCTTCGATAGTCTGGCGAAGAAAATAAACGGACATAATTACGGAGTCCGACATAGATAGTTTTCGTGCCAAACGGTGTGGAGACAAATAAAGATTCACGTATACTTTGAACAAAAGGTCCAATTAAAAAGACAATAATTACTGCAATAGATGGCGCAATAAGTAGATAAGGTAAAAATTTGTGCCCAGGGAATCTGTCTTCCTGCATTTTTTTCCTTTTGATATATAGATATATAGAGAACTAATAGATACAGGGGCAAGCCTTTGGCTTGCTTGCCCCTACGAAACGGTATACTTTAATTATTTATTATTTACCATAGAGTTCCGC
>NZ_PFKO01000026.1:0-2009 GCF_002784285.1 Candidatus Infernicultor aquiphilus | reverse complement strand
TTGTGCAAAAAAATGAACCTACCTTGCTCTTTTTCCCCACCAGGAAAGAGACCCGAAAATGGGCCGCCTGGCTGGCAAAAGAGATAGATGCCCCCAGAGCAGAAGAGGCTATTACCGAACTCTCCCGCCTGGAAGAGACCCGATCCCGCGATGAACTCCTCTATCTATTAGAAAAAGGGATCGCCTACCATAATGCCGACCTCTCCTGGGAAGAGCGAAACCTGATTGAATCCTACTTAAAAAAAGGTGAAATAAAAATAATCTGTGCCACTACTACTCTATCTATGGGCATCAACCTGCCCTTTAAGAATGTAATCTTATCTAAGGATAGATATGTATCTGATCATGGGGATGATAAGAGCAGTTACCGTACCAGCCTCTCTCTGGCTGATGTGGAGAATATGGGAGGAAGAGCCGGTAGGTTAGACTGGGGAAAAGAAGAATTTGGCAGGGCTATCTTTCTGGCTGATTCTCTCTTTGCGGAGACCGTCCTACAAAACATATTTTTTAAATTTATGAAAGAAGATAGCCAAAGACACCGGGAGATGATCAGTGAAGAGGGCGGATTATATCTTCCGGCTTTAAAATCAGACCGGCAGCCGCTCTATCGGCCGGTAAAGAAAGAAAAGGATCTTACCACCTTTTTACTAAAAGCGATAGTAGAAGGGGAAAATAGCCAAGCTAAGCTTAAGGATTACTTAACCGGAGTAACTACTAATATTAAAGGAAACAGCAGTTACTGGATATTTGATTTTGCCCCAAAAGATGAAGATCTGGAGAAAGAAATTAATGCGGCACTCGAAAAGCTGCTGGAATATCAGCTTATCACTGCAGGGCTGTCCCCTACTGCAGAGGGAATTCTCATCTGTGCCAAGGGGATAGATATCAAGACCTATCTCTTCTTTAGAAATTATTTAGAAAATAAAGCCGGAAAGATGAGCCATCTGGAATTAATTACCCTGATGGCTTTAAGTAGTGAAGGCAAAAGGACTTACCTCCCCTTCCCCCAGTTTAACCATAAAACCAACCGCTACAATTTTAATGACTGGAAATATCAATATTATAATAAGATAAGAGAATTAATTGCCGACCAGGAAGAAGAGTATAAAGAGATATATCAGGATATCCTGGGAAGGGATAAAGAAAAAATTTCTTTAGCTGACCAAGATTATCTATCCCTTAAAAAAGCAGTCCTTCTCTATGACTGGATAGGAGATAAAGGGATTCGGGAATTAGAAGAGGGGCATAAAATCTATGGCGGTTCGATCCAGAAATTGGGAGAAGAATTCTCCTGGTTGGCTGATTCCCTGAAGGTTGCAGCAGAAAGTCTGGGCTGGAAAATGGATCAGCCCAGCCAAAAAAATGACCCCTTAAGCCAAGAAGAAAAAACCAAAAAAGATAATTGGGAAAAGATTAAGACCTTAGCCGAAAGACTCAACTGGGGAGTGGAGGAAGAAGGGCTAAAACTTGCCCGCCTGCATATCCCCGGATTAAGCAGAACCTATATTAAAGTCCTGCTAAGAGAGGGCTATGAGGATAAGAAATGTTTGCAGCAATTATCGGTAGAAGAACTGGCCAAAGTTCTACCTCAAAGATTAGCCGGAAGGATCAAAAAGAGATTCCCTGCCGAAATCTGTAAACTGAAAACTGATAACCGTGATCTTGAAACTTCCATTTCTTGCCAACACACACCAAATGCTAACGACCAACGAGTAACGACTATTTTAGATATCGACCCCCACCGCCCGGATAGAATTATCTTTGAGGGGAAAGAGATAGAGGTTACAGCCATAGAATTTTCCTTAATTCACCTCTTAGCCCAACATCCTGAACAAGTAATGAGCTATGACGAACTTTTAGATAAGCTCTGGAAAGATGAAGAAGATGCTATCTATAATCGAGTAAGCTTTCACATCTCTAAAGTCAGAAGAACTATTCTAAAAATAATTGGAAAAAGCAAAATAAATAAAGAAAAAGTTAAAAATATCTTTACCGTAGTTTCTAAGAGA
>NZ_PFKO01000106.1:0-9831 GCF_002784285.1 Candidatus Infernicultor aquiphilus | reverse complement strand
CCACTACAACTCGCCATACTCATTACCATTACAAAAATAACCAAAAATAAACCAATTAATTTAATCTTCTTTGCTTTTCTCATCTTTTCTCCTTTTCTATTAATATACTAAAAAAACAATTACTAAACCTACCTTAATTAATATTTAGATATTGCCAACAGTTTCGGAAAATTATTTTATATAATACTACTTATTCTATCTTTTAGGTAGTGATTAAAATAAAAAAATAATTACTTCATCTATTTTTGGTCACCTCCTTTTGTATTGCCCCCCTCTTTACCGGTGGGATATACCTTTTTAACAGCAGAGAAAGACTTATCACGGTTACAGAACTCATCGCCATAGCTAACCCCGCAAGTTCAGGTTTAAAAATAATTCCGAAAAACGGATATAATATTCCTGCCGCTACAGGAATAAGGGCAGCATTATAAGCAAAAGCCCAAAAAATATTTTGTTTAATTCTTGAGATTACCTTTTTACTTAATTGTATGGCTGCAACTGCATCTAAGAGATCGTCTTTTATAAGTACTATATCTCCACTTTCTATAGCTATATCTGTTCCACTCCCAATAGCAATTCCCACATCTGCCTGAGCAAGGGCTGGTGCGTCATTAATCCCATCGCCCACAAAGGCAACTACCTCTCCTTTTTCTTGAAGTTTTTTTACTTCCTTAGCCTTATCTTGAGGCAAGACTTCCGCTAACACATGGTCAATTCCAGCTTGCTGGGCTATAGCCTTTGCAGTCCTAATATTATCACCAGTAATCATAAAAATATTAAATTTCATTTCCTTTAATGCTTTAATTGCTGCCTTAGTGGTTCCTTTTAAGGTATCAGTAATAGCGATTATACCAACCATCTTATTATCAAAAGAAATCAACATTACTGTCTTTCCTTCATTTTCAAGTTGAAAAATTCTTTTTTCGACTTCTTTAGATAAAAAAATATTCTTCTCTTTCAATAGTATTCGATTGCCTATAAGTATTTCTTTTCCTTCCACTTTTGCTTGGACACCTTTTCCTCGAAAAGTGTTAAAACTTTCACTACTAAGAAGTTCGATCCCACTCTCTTTTGCTTTTTTGACAATTGCCTCGGCAAGAGGATGCTTTGAATTATTTTCCACACTGGCTACAATTTTTAATAATGTTTTATCTTCCATTCCAATACTAGATATATCTGTAACTTCTGGTTCCCCTTTAGTAAGAGTTCCAGTTTTATCAAATATTATAGTGGTAAGTTTTTCGGATATTTCCAGGGCTTCACCATTCTTAATCAGAACACCAAGTTCAGCTCCCCGACCTATTCCAACGGTCACCGCAGTGGGAGAGGCCAGCCCAAGAGCACAGGGACAAGCTATCACCAAAACCGAAATTAAACTAGTTAAAGCAAAAAGCAGGGTGTTACCGAGAATTAAATACCAGGTTATAAAGGAAAAAATAGCAATTGCTAATACTACTGGAATAAAATAATTCACTGCTTTATCAGCGATTCTTTGAATGGGAGGTTTTGAACCTTGAGCCTCTTCTACCAACCTGATGATCTGAGATAGTACCGTATCTCTTCCTACTTTTTTAACCCTAAATCTAATTACCCCATTTTTATTAATAGTTCCACCAATAACCTTATCACCATTTTCTTTTAAAGTCGGAATAGATTCCCCGGTAATCATTGACTCGTCTATATAACTTTCCCCATCAATAACTTCGCCGTCTACGGAAATTTTTTCCCCCGGTTTAACCACTAATATATCATTTATTTTTACCTCTTCTACAGATATTTCCTCTTCTTCAAAAATTGAGAGTAATTTGCTAATCAATATATCTTTAGGAGGATGGGTAAAATCTTGGTGATTGAAACGGTAAACTCTACAGCTGAATGTTTTGTTAATCTTTCCTTCTAGATCTTTATTATTTACTAAAACAGTTGGCGATCCAAAAAAAGGATAATCTTGAAAATTTTCTTGGTTTACTTCGGTTAACTTGATAGGAACGGAAATATTCAGCTCCCTTAGAGTATCTTTTACTTGTTCAATTGCCTTATTGTAGTTAGGACAATCTCTAAAATATAAGATTTCCAGATCTATATTTTTAGGCCTTAAGACTATAGCTTTTTTGGGTTGTAAGTTCATCAACTTTTTAATCGCTTCTGAGGTCTTCACTTTAGCCTTCGCCTCTAAATATCGTCCTATGGTAAGAAAGGTGGCCAGAAAAACTGCCGTTTCGTAGAATAAAAATTTACTGGAAAGTATAAAATTAAAAGTAGCCAAAAGGCTTGCTATAAAAGCAACTCCTATTCCCATAGAATACATAACATCCATATTAAGATTCCTATTTTTAAGAGAACGATAAGCGGCCTTAAAAATAGGATAGCTGATATAAATAAAAACAGGAGTGGAAATAAATAACATTAGATAGGCCACTGGAAAGGGTAAATTAATTGGAATATACGTAAGAATCATCAAAAGAATGCCGGTAGTAAATCCCACCATAATCCTACTACGTTTTTTTATTAAATTCTTTTCTCTCGAAATTTTTTCGAAATCTTCTGTTTCTTCTCCTACTATACCTAAAAATTGATATCCAGTTGCTTCTATAGTTTTTTTTAGGTCTGCTGGGGTTATGATATTTGGATTAAAATTAATAAACGCTTTTTCAGCAGCAAGATTAACATTAACCTCTCTAATTCCATCCAGTCTTTGGAGTGAATTTTCTATGGTTTTTACACAAACAGCGCAAGTCATTCCTCCAATTTTAAGTTCAATTTTTTTTAACTGTTCTAAAGTCATATTTTCGCCTCTAAAAAACAAAATTTAGTCTATCGTTTTCGCACTCAGCCCTTTATGGTGGACATTTTCCACATATCGATCTAAATAAGGAAGTGCTTAAATAGCGGTCTCCCCGATCAGGCAAAATTACTACGATTATTCCAGAATGCATCTGCCTGGCTACCTCAAAAGCTCCGGCAACTGCCGCACCGCTAGACATACCCACAAAGATGCCTTCTTTAGTAGCAAGTTTCCTTGCCATCTCATAAGCCGGATCATCCTTGACGGTAATTTTCTCATCCAATTTCTCTGCCTGGAATATTTTGGGGACAATTGATTCTTGCATATTTTTAAGTCCTTGTATTTTATGCCCTACTATTGGTTCAACACCAACAATCTTAACTTGTGGTTTCTTTTCTTTTAAATATTTAGCTACTCCCATTAAAGTTCCACCAGTTCCCATACCAGCAACAAATATATCTATTTCTCCCTTAGTTTGAGAAAATATTTCCGGACCAGTAGTCTCATAATGAGCCAGAACATTATTCTCATTTTCGAATTGATTAGGCATGTAATACTTATCGGGTTCTTCAGAAATAAGTTGATGAGCCTTTCGGATCGATCCGTCGGTAGATTCATTGGCGGGAGTAAGTATTATTTCTGCTCCAAATGCTTCGATAATTCTACGTCTCTCTACACTAACACATTCGGGCATACAAAGTTTTACCTTATACCCTTTTGCTGCTCCTATCATAGCCAGAGCAATTCCGGTATTTCCTGAAGTAGGCTCTAATATTATCTTTTCTCTGCTAAGTTCTCCTGACTCTTCCGCTTTTTTTATCATATAATAAGCCGGACGGTCTTTAATTGAACCGCCAGGATTACAACCTTCCAGTTTTCCAAATATTTTTACTTTGGAATTTTCAATTAAATTATTAAATTTAACCAGTGGTGTATGGCCAATTACTGATAATATATTCATAAATTTTATCTCCTTTATCAGAGTAATAATGTAGTACAACAGTCACCATTAATTTGCTTTGTTTTGCAAATTTACTAAATCCTCTAAAGTAACAGAGCTGAGCACCCCAGAAATTGTTTCATCTAACTTTTCCCATATATCTCTGGTTACACATTTGGAAACTCGAGAACAAACAGAAGGATTTTTTACACATTCTACCAGGCTCAAATTCCCTTCCAGAACTTGTATGATATCTTTAAGAGTTATTTGTGAAAGAGACTTAGCTAACCTATACCCCCCATGAGCTCCTCGAGAAGAACTTATCAACCCACTTGCTTTAAGAGGGATAACCAATTGACTTAAATATTTTTCGGAAATCTCTTCCTTTTTGGCAATATCCTTTAAAAAGATATTCCCCTGATCAAAATTTAAAGCTAACTCCAACATAAATCTGGTTCCATATCTTGCTCGAGTAGAAAGCCTCATAAAACCACCTCATTTAATTACTATTAAAACTACCATATTAGTAGTAATAATAATATAAAAAAATATTTTTGTCAACTAAACAAAAAAAACTTGCTTTAAACATTAAATCGAAAATTAATGATATTACCATCTTCGATTAGGGCATCTTTCCCTTCTATTTTTAATAATCCATTTTCTTTTATCTTAGACATAGAACCCAGATTAACTAAATCCTGGTATTTTACTATTTCTGCTCGGATAAAACCTCTTTCTATGTCTGAATGCACTTTTCCAGCAGCCTTCTTGGCTATGGTACCTTTTTTAATAGTCCAAGCCTTAACTTCATCTTCACCTACAGTGAAAAATGATATTAACCCCAAATGTTCATAACATACTCGTGACAATCTTTCAATCCCCGTTTCTTTTAATCCCAAATCCTCTAAAAATAATTTTCTCTCTTCTGGTTCCAATTGATTTATTTCCATCTCTATTTTTCCACAAATATTAATACTCGCCATATTATTATCTTTAAGGAATTGATCTAATTTTTCTTTTTGAAGATATAACTTGGTTTTAAATTGTTCTTCGCTAAGATTCAGGGCAACAATTATTGGTTTTAAAGTATAAAAACTAAAGCCACTTATTTTTTTCATTTCATCCTCGGTAAATTCAAGATTAGAAAGAAATTGATCATCGCTCAGGCCTTGATTACATTTCTCTAAAATCTCCATTTCTATTAATTCTTCGTGATTTAATTTCTGTTTAGATTTTTTTAGACGCTCTAATCGATTTTCTACTACCTCCAAATCTCTAAGTAAGAGCTCATATCTTAAATTTTCTATTTGAATCATAGGGTCTTTTTCACTGGCCACTGCTAGATCCTCAAACAATCTAATCACTAATAAGAGGGAATCGGCATCCTGAATAAGACTAAATATTTCTGCCTTCTCTTTGGAAGGCAATTCCGGAGAAATTCCCCCAATATCTATAAACTCGATGGTAGCATAAGTAGTCTTCTTGGGATGATAAAGGGAACTTAAATAATCTATTCTCTGGTCATAAACATTAGCTATCCCTATATTTTTAGTACCTTTTGAAGAATAAATAGAAACCTCTTTATGTTGCCCGGTAAGGAGATTAAATAGAGTAGTCTTGCCTACTAAAGGCAGGCCTACAATTCCAATTTTCATTTTTTCTTCCCTCCATTTTGTATCTCGTATCACGTGAATCACATTTCATAAAGAAATAGTGTATTTCATTATAACAAATATATTCCGAAAATAAAAATAAGAATTTTTGTAGATGAAAGATGATAAAAGGTTAGAAAACCGAAAAAGGAAACCGAAAAAACTAGATCTTATTTATCTTTCCATTATCCATCAGGTAAATACAATTAGTCGTCTCTTTTAAAAATTTTTTATCATGGGAGATAATTATATAGGACAGGTAGGGATTATTATTTAAAATTTGAATCATCTTGGCAATAGTTTTTTCATCCAGCCAAGTCACTGGTTCATCAAGAAGTAAAATTTTAGGTTGCATAGCCCATACAGTAGCCATAGAAACTAATCTTTTTTCCCCATAAGAAAGATTATAAGTAATTCTGTCTTCAAAATTAGATAAACCCAATAATTCTAAAGTATCTTTCAGAATCTTTTTAGTTTCTTGATTACTCTTTCTTAAATTAAGAGGACCAAAGGCTATATCCTCAGCAACCGTAGGACTAAATAATTGGTCATCTGGGTCCTGGAAAAGAAGACCAATTTTTTCTCTAACTTCTATAAAATCGTTTTCTGTTCTTCTTTTTTTCCCAAATATTTCTATTTTCCCTCCGTTTGGTTTTAAAAGTCCCATAATAAGTTGGAAGAGAGTGGTCTTCCCACTACCATTAGGTCCAAGCAAACCAATTCTATCTCCTTGATAAAAATTAAAATTTAGTTTATTAAAAACATAATCCCGGTAGGGATAGGCAAAAGAAAGGTCAACGAGTTTTATTATCGGTTCTTTTTCTTTCATTAGAATAACATTAATCCTATAATACAGCTTATCATCACAATTCCACCAATAAAATCAGACTTATTGAAACTAAAATGATTTAAAGTCCAAAATTTTCCCTTAAATCCCCGGCAGAGCATAGCATTATATACTCTCTTTGAACGATCATAACTCCGAACTAACATCATCCCGATTAAATAAGCATAAGTCTTATAAGTATGGAAATTAGTCTGGGCTTTAAAACCTCTCACCTTTAAGGCATTGTTTAATCTAATATACTCAGAATGAATGGTATGGATATAACGATAACTAAAAAAAGATAACTGGACCAGTTTATCAGGCAGATACAAGTGAAGCAAGGCATGAACCAAATTATATATCGAAGAGGTAGAAAGAAGGGCAATACCTACTAAAATAATAGAGTTAGATTTTATGGTAAGCAAAAAAGCATATTTTATCCCTTCTCGGGAAACACCTAATGAGTCCAAGATATAAATTTTTTCACCTGAAAAAGTAAAGGGGAGCATTATCCATAATAACAAGATAAAACTATTCACTACTAAAAGACGTAAAATTACTTCTCTAATCTTTAGTTTAGCTATAATTATTAATCCTGCCGCCAATAATAAATCCCCCCATAAGGGAGTATATCGATCAGTAACCGCCACAATTGCTGAAAATAATAAAGCGACAATAATTTTTACTCTCGGGTCGAGTTTATGGAGAAAGGAATCTCCTTCAGAAAATTTTTCTTTAATCAAATTAGCCACCTGAAAAAATATTCTAAATCATTTTTTACGACTTAAAAAGTAAGCAATAATTCCAAAAATACCAAATATATAACCTATACCGCCGATTATCTCAGTAGGAGAAATTTTATCCTCTTGAGATTTCTTAATCTCTCTCATAACCGGAGTTAATTTTTCATCCAGAATATTTTCTATTAGTAACTGAACCTCTTTTAAATTTTGTGAAGATATTTCAGGGGAAACAACTTTATTTTCTTCACCCATCTTATATACCAAGATGCTTTCAGTAGATTCTTTTGAAGTAGGTTCTTTTAAATTTTCCTGGACTAATCCGGTGGTATTTCTTAATTCATCAGCTCGAATGATGCATTCTGCCCGATGTCCCATACTGGCAGTAAGTACTATCTTTAAATCTCCTTCTTCTTGAGGAATTTCAAAAGAAAAATTCCCTTCCTGATCAGTCAAACCTTCTAACCATTTATTTCCCTGGTTATCAAATACTTCCATCTTTGAACTTACACATTTTTTACCATCATTAAAATAACTTTCGGTATAGACTTTATTTCCTTCTACATAAGTAAAGATGTTTACTTTGTGAGCAAAGATCGGGATATTTATTACTATAATGATTAAAAATAAAAATATTAAAATTAAATATAATCTTCCTTTCATCTCGTCTCCTTAATATAATCTTTCTTATATTTTATTGCTCGGTATAATCTAAATAATATCTAGGTAATTAAAACTTACTCTGGTTATTAAGCATCTAAATCTAATATCTCTGGTCTAACTTTTCTTAAAAATCCTACACAAAAAACTGTCAATATCCCTTCTAAAATCATCACTGGTAGATGGGCAATTAGTATTAATTTGGCTACCTGCATAAACAGCTCCCCGGTAAAGACTAGAGCAGTTGCCACCATTATTCCACTTAATAATACCGATAAAAATCCACAAATAAAAGCCAAAGTTAGAGCAAAAAAATTATTTTTACCCTTAATGCCTCGATTAAAGAGATAAAAACAGATGATAGCTGGGAAGGCCATATTAAAAGTATTTACCCCCAGAGTAGTAGGCCCCCCAAACTGAAAAAGTATAGCTTGAAAAGCAAGGGCCACCAATATCGCTGGGAAAGCTGCCCAACCTAACAATAGCCCTATAATTCCATTTAGAATTAAATGTACACTTGATGGACCAATAGGGACATGGATTAAGGAAGCCACAAAAAAAACAGAGGAAAGAATAGCTACTTTAGGCATTTGCTTATAAGCCATCTTTTTTAAACCATAGCCTACTGCTGTAGCAGTCAAGCTTGCCCCCGCAACTAATACTGGCGCAGATAATATACCTTCTGAAATATGCATAAATTTTTCCTCCGAATAATTCATTCTATATTATAAGTTTTGACCCAGAGAACTGCTCCGATTTCTACCGATTTTTCTTCTTCCTCATGTTTTATCTTCTCTCTATCCTCATTGAGGGCAGCAAACCCCCACCATCCTGCTTTGGGCATAGCATAAGTAAATACACCATTCTGATCGGCTTTTATTACCTGAGTAATCATAGGGTCAGCAGGGCATTTAATCTGGCCATCCTGATTGTAATATTCCACCTCTACTTTAGTATAAGGAACCGCTTCTCCCTCTACTTTTACTATCCCTTGAAAGACATTATCTGTCCAGAGACCATAGGGTCTAGTTAAGGGAATTATCTCTGTTTTTAAACCTACTTCTTCATCCCAACCTACTTCTAGGCCCAGAGCATTTACAATCACTTTAGTATAGTGAATAATAAAACAGTCTTCCGCTGGTTCCCAATAGGGTTGAGGCTCTACATAAAAGATGTGGTCACCCGGACGTTTTATCTGGTAATTAGCCTCCCAAGTAGTACCATCATTAATCTTTTTCTCCTGGAGTGTATTTAGCAAATCAATTTTCTTCCCTTGGATGAGTACCCCAAATTGCACTGGTTTAGCCATATTCATATAATCCCCTTCCATGGGGTGAATAAATTGTACTGTTAAAGCAATATTTTTACTATCTTCTTGGGTAATCATATCATCTGAAGGGATTATCATTCCGAAATGGGCACTTACCGAAATTATTAAACCCAATAAAAACATTGTCACAAAAAATAAAACCGTAATAACTTTAGCTCTAAAATCTTTCATACTTTCCTCCTGTATTTTTATTAATTGTTCAATTATTCAATTGTTTTTAATGTAGGGGTCGAATTTATTCGACCCGAGTTTTACGGGCTTGATAAATCAAGCCCCTACTTCTATACGCTAAACGCTACCCGCTATACGCTATATATACTATTTTCATTTTCGTGCTACGCATCAGACAAAAAAATATAAGGTTATCAACCTTAATTAAATAATTGACTCCTGGTAATCGAAAACGCAAACTAGCTATTTTTATACTAATTCCTTCCCGGTGGTAGCTATAGACAATGCTCCGTATTTTACTCCTCTATTTGATTTTAACTTATTAGCCAGTCCCCGCACTTCGGTCGGCTTTCCTCTTACTACTATTATCTCTAAACAATTACTATGATCTAAGTGAATGTGTTGGCTGGATATAATTATCCGATAAAAATCATGCTGGATATCAGTTAGAATATTTACCAGGTCTCTTTTATGATGGTCAAAGACTAAAGTAATTGCTCCGGCTACTTCTTTACCATCTACCCACTCTCTCTTTACCAGATTCTCTCTAATTAAATCTCTAATCGCTTCCGAACGATTGGAGTATTTTTTCTCTTTAATAAGTCGATCAAATTTATCTAAAAGTTCTTTTTCCAGTGATACCCCAAAACGGACTACCTCAGACATTAGTCTCTCCTTTTAGTATTACTTTTTCAAAAATTATAACACGATAATTTTACTCTGTCAA